>NZ_JBHWJT010000011.1:0-282680 GCF_042731325.1 Streptomyces sp. NPDC059866
TCCCGCTCCACCAGCAGCGGCAACGGCTCGGACGCCGTCACCAACTCCCGCAGCGGATACCGCCCCAGCACACCGTCCACCTCCGGCGTCAACGCGGCGGCCAGCCGGGAGGCGGCGGGACGGTTCTCGTCCCGCAGCGCGGCGACAGCGGCGAGAAGCACGTGCCGTGCGCGGCTCGGCGCCTGGACGGCGGCGCGCGTGTAGAGCCGCGCGCCCTCCTCCAGGACCAGGTCGGTGTCGATGCCGGCCGGGATCTTGATCCGGGCGTGGTGCCGCCAGGTGGTGACCGGGTCGCCCCACGCCTCCACGGTGTAGGTCCACAGGCCGGGATCACCGGCGGTGACGGTGGCGCCCCAGCGGTCGGTGCCGGGGGCGAGTTCGTGCATCGGCGTCCAGGGGCCGGGGCGGCCGTCCGGGTCCTTCAGTACGAGATTGGCCGATACGGCGTCATGTCCCTCCCGGAAGACGGTCGCCGAGACCTCGAACGTCTCCCCGGTCACCGCCTTCGCGGGCCGGCGGCCGTGCTGGACGATCGGGCGGACGTCGAGGACGGGTATGCGCCCGACGGCGGTCGCCTCGTCCGCGGAGGCCGGCTCCGGGACCGGCCGGCCGGCGTCGACGGGGCGCACGGGCTGCTGTGCCTCGGTGCTTTCGGTGCTGCTTTCGGGGCTCGATGTCAGGGGTGCTGACGAGTGGTGCGTGGCGGGCATCACCGCTCCTGTCCGCGTCAACGTGGGTGGGCGGATGGCTGTGGGGAGGTGGGTCGTGCGGGATGTGCCGGTGGGGGCGTACCGCAGGAGCCTTCCCACCCTGTTCGGGTGGGCAATCCGGCACTTTGTTAACTACTCACGCGTATGTCTACGCACAAGACCGGCCCCGTTCGAGACGAACGGGGCCGATACTGCCGTCACGGCTGGAATGTGGCGCTACGACCGCGGTACCTGGAGAAGTTTGTTCGGTGAACCCAGGCCGCGACCGGAGACCTTGCCGGAAACCGCCCCCGCCACAAGCGCCTTGGAAACCTGCGCCGGGGTGGATTTCGGATGGCCGGCCAGATACAGCGCGGCCGCGCCCGCGGCGTGCGGCGACGCCATCGACGTACCGGAGAAGGTCGCCGTGCCGGTGTTGCTCCTGTGGGACGCGGAGGTGATCGCCACGCCCGGGGCGAACAGGTCCAGTGCGGAGCCGTAGTTCGAGAAGGACGCCCGGGCGTCCGTGCGGCTCGTGGCGCCGACGGTGATCGCCTGCCGTACGCCCGCGGGGGAGTACAGACCGGCGGGGAGGCCGTCGTTGCCCGCCGCGACGGTGTACGTGACACCCGAGGCGATGGACGTGCGTACGGCGGCGTCCAGCTGGGCGTTGTAGAAGCCGCCCAGGCTGAGGTTGGCGACCGCCGGTTTGCGGGCGTGCCGGGTCACCCAGTCGATACCGGCGATGACCTGCGCGGTCGTACCGGAACCGGCGTTGTCCAGCACCCGCACGGCGACGACCTTGGCCTTCTTGGCGACGCCGAAGCTCTGGCCGGCGACCGTCGCGGCGACATGCGTGCCGTGTCCGTTGCCGTCCCCGGCGGACCTGTCGCCGCCGACGAAGTCCCAGCCGTAACCGGCCCGGCCGCCGAAGTCCTTGTGGGAGATGCGGATGCCGGTGTCGATCACATACACCGTCACTCCGCTGCCCGCCGACTCCGGCCAGGTGTAACTCTTGTCCAGCGGCAGGTTCGGCTGGTCGATGCGGTCCAGGCCCCAGGACGGCGGGTTCTTCTGGGTGTGGTCGGCGACCACACGGGTGTCCTGGGTGACGGAGGCGACGCGCGGGTCGGCTGCGAGCCGCTTCGCCTGTCTCTCGCCGGCCCGCACCGCGTAGCCGTTCAGGACCGTGCCGTACGTGTGGCTGATTCTCGCCCCGTACTTCTCGGCGATGCCCTTTCCGGCCGCCGACGGAGCCTTCGTTCCCCCCTTCAGCGTCACCAGGTAGCTGCCGCTGACGGCGCCGGGTTCTCCGGCGCCGAGTATCCGCCCCTCAGGCGCGGCCTGCGCGGGCGGTACGGTGGCCGAAAACACCGCGGCACATGTCACCGCGGTGAGGCCACCCGCCCAGCGCAGACGCCGTGTTCGCGTCCGTGTCATGGTCCGAGTTCCCCTCCTCGACTCGGTGTTGCGGCAACCGCCGGCGACCGCGTGCATCCGCTCGCCGGCCGGTACGCCGGTTGGCAGCCTCTCGTGCGGTGTGAAGCGCCACAAGGAGGCTTGTGGGGGCGGAATCGGCCATATCGGCTATGGGGGACGAGTGAAGGTTGCGGCGGATTTCGGTCGGCTTGGGGCATGACCGGCCGGACAGCGGACGCTCCCCCGGGAGTCGGCCACGGTGACCCCGGGTAACCACTACCGTCGATATCGATGACGGGACGCACACCGCCGTGCGTCCTCCTCCGCACGTGACGAGGTGGCATGTGAAGGCGATCCGTCGATTCACGGTCCGACCCGTTCTCCCCGACCCCCTCCGCCCGCTGAGCGACCTGGCACGCAACCTGCGCTGGTCCTGGCACACGGAGACACGCGATCTGTTCCAGTCCGTCGATCCGGAGCGGTGGGCTGCATCAGGCGGTGATCCCGTACGTCTGCTCGGCAGCGTGCCGCCCGCGCGGCTCACCGAGCTGGCCGAGGACCGCCGTTTCCTGCGCCGCCTCACCACGGTGGCCGACGATCTCCACGACTACGTCACCGGCGACCGCTGGTACCAGGCGCAGTCCGGTGAACTCCCCGCCGCCGTCGCCTACTTCTCACCCGAGTTCGGCATCACCGCCGCTCTGCCCCAGTACTCCGGCGGCCTGGGCATCCTGGCCGGCGACCATCTGAAGGCGGCCAGCGACCTCGGCGTACCGCTGATCGGGGTCGGGCTGCTCTACCGGCACGGCTACTTCCGCCAGACCCTCTCCCGGGACGGCTGGCAGCAGGAGCACTACCCCGTCCTCGACCCCAACGAGCTGCCGGTGGCCCTGCTCAAGGAGCCCGACGGCACCCCCGCCCAGGTCACCCTCGCCCTGCCCGGCGGCAGGTTCCTGCGCGCCCGGATCTGGCTGGCCCAGGTCGGCCGGGTCCCGCTGCTGATGCTCGACTCGGACGTCGAGGAGAACGACCTGGGCGAACGCGGTGTGACCGACCGGCTCTACGGCGGCGGCAGCGAGCACCGGCTGCTCCAGGAGATGCTGCTCGGTATAGGAGGGGTCCGGGCGGTACGGACGTACTGCCGGCTCACCGGCCACCCCGAGCCCGAGGTCTTCCACACCAACGAGGGCCACGCCGGTTTCCTCGGCCTGGAGCGGATCGCCGAACTCTCCGATGACGGGCTGGAGTTCGACTCGGCGCTGGAAGCGGTCCGCGCGGGCACCGTCTTCACCACCCACACCCCCGTCCCGGCCGGCATCGACCGCTTCGACCGCGAACTCGTCGCCCGTCACTTCGGCCCCGACGCCGAACTCCCGCGCATCGACGTCGAACGCATCCTCCGACTCGGCATGGAGACCTACCCCGGCGGCGAACCCAACCTCTTCAACATGGCCGTGATGGGGCTGCGTCTGGCCCAGCGCGCCAACGGGGTCTCCCTGCTGCACGGCAACGTCAGCCGGGAGATGTTCTCCGGACTGTGGCCGGGATTCGACCCCGACGAGGTGCCGATCACCTCCGTCACCAACGGCGTGCACGCCCCGACCTGGATCGCCCCCGAGGTGTTCCGGCTCGGCGCCCGGCAGATCGGCGTCGGGCGCGCCGAGGACGCCTTCAGCGACGGCGGTTCGGACCGCTGGGACGCCGTCGCGGACATCCCCGACCAGGACATCTGGGAGCTGCGCCGCACCCTGCGCGAGCAGCTGGTGACGGAGGTACGGGAACGGCTGCGCGCCTCCTGGCGGCAACGCGGCGCGGGCACGGCCGAGCTGGGCTGGATCGACGGTGTGCTCGACCCGGACGTCCTGACGATCGGCTTCGCCCGCCGCGTCCCGTCGTACAAGCGCCTGACGCTGATGCTGCGCGACCGCGACCGCCTGATGGACCTGCTGCTGCACCCGGAACGCCCGATCCAGATCGTGGTGGCCGGCAAGGCGCACCCCGCGGACGACGGCGGCAAGCGGCTCGTCCAGGAACTCGTCCGCTTCGCCGACGACCCGCGCGTACGCCACCGGATCGTCTTCCTGCCCGACTACGGCATGGCGATGGCGCAGAAGCTCTACCCCGGCTGCGACATCTGGCTGAACAACCCGCTCCGCCCGCTGGAGGCCTGCGGCACATCGGGCATGAAGGCGGCCCTCAACGGCTGCCTGAACCTCTCCGTCCTCGACGGCTGGTGGGACGAGTGGTTCCAGCCCGACTTCGGCTGGGCCATCCCGACCGCGGACGGCGTGGGCACAGACCCGGACCGACGCGACGACATCGAGGCGTCCGCCCTCTACGACCTGCTCGAACAGCGGGTCACCCCGCGTTTCTACGAGCGCGGCCCGGGCGGCCTGCCCGACCGCTGGATCGAGATGGTCCGCCAGACGCTCACCCTGCTCGGCCCCAAGGTGCTGGCCGGCCGCATGGTCCGTGAGTACGTCGAGCGCCTGTACGCGCCCGCAGCCCGCGCCCACCGCACCATGGACCCGGACGCGGCGCGCGAACTCGCCCGGTGGAAGGCCCGGTTGCGCAGGTCCTGGCACGCGGTACGGGTCGACCACGTCGAAACGTCCGCCACCACGGCAACGGCCGAGCTGGGCACGACCCTCACCCTCCGCGTCCGCGTCGCCCTGGGCGACCTCGCCCCCGACGACATCGAGGTCCAGGCCGTCTCCGGCCGGGTGGACCCCGAGGACCGCATCGCCGATGCCACGACGGTGCCGCTGAAACCGGCGGGCGGCCCCGACACGGAGGGGCGCTGGATGTACGAGGGCCCGCTGTCCCTGGACCGGACGGGGCCGTACGGCTACACGGTCCGCATCCTGCCCGCACACCGGTTGCTGGCGACGAGTGCGGAGCTGGGGCTGGTGGCGGTGCCGTCGGAGGATGTGGTGGAGGGGGCGGGGGTGTTGATGCGGTAGGGCGCGCCGAGGCGAGCATGCGACAGCCCCGGCCGGCATGCAGGAAAGGGAGCCGGCCGGGGCTGTGCCGGGCTCAGCGGTTCACGTGCAGCCCGGCTCGGCGCCGGCCCTGTCTCACGGGTGGGTCAGTCGCTCTCCCCGCACAAGCGCCGCAACACCGCCCCGCACCGCCGCGCATACGCATGCTGCAGCCCCCGAGTGGCCGGACCGCCCGCTCGGGCGTACCACTTCGCCCCACGACTGAAGGCGTTCACGGTCAGCCAGACCGTGCCGTCGCCCGTCCGTTCCACCACGAACGCTTCCTCGCCGCACTCCGGATGGCCGGAAAGCGTGCCGTACGCCCAGCCCACCCGCCGGTACTCCTCCACCGTCCACACCACCCGGCACGGTGCCTTGATCACTCCGGCGAGGGTGACCGTGACGTCGACGCCGGGGGCCGCGCGGTCGGACGACGCGTCGATGCCGACGCCCAGCGCGCGGTGCATCTCCCAGGTCATGACCGCCTCGGCGGCTCTGTGGAAGACCTCCTCGCCCTCGCCGATGCGGGTGCGCACGTGCAGGGGGTGGAAGCCGGGCGGGCAGAAGCCGTACTCCCGGGTCGCGCCGACGGTGTCGTACGTGAAGGACATGGGTCACAAGGGTAGGGCGGCACCCGGGGATGCCTTCGTCCCGGGTGTCGCCCCTCAGTCCTGCGTCAACAGGCCTGCGCTCAGCTCACGTTGGCCGTCGGCCGCGCCGCGGCGCCCTGTCTTCGGGGAACCGCTGACAGGCCTACGGGAACGTCAGCTTCCAGCTGTTGATGGTGCCGACGTCCTGGGCCGCCTGGTCCTGGACCCTCAACTGCCAGGTGCCGTTGGCGGCTTCGGAGGACGCGTTGACCGTGTAGGTCTCGGCGACGTTGTCCGCCGAGTCGGAGGAGCTGAAGTTCTTCAGGCGGTACGCGGTGCCGTCCGGGGCGAGCAGGTCGATCACCAGGTCACCGCGCCAGGTGTGCGTGATGTCGACCGCGACCCGGAGGTTGGACGGGGCGTTGCCGGTCCGTCCGGTCACGGGGATCGAGGACGTCACCGCGGCGCCGTTGTCCGGGATCGACACGTCGGCGGTGTTCTCGAAGGACGTACCGCCGTCCCCGCCGCCGTCCGGGCGGGGCCCGACTGAGACGCCCGCCCAGGCGTCCTGCACTGCCTTGTACTCGGTGCTCGTGGTGCCGTACAGCTCACCGGCCGCCGCGAGGGTGCCGGTGCGGGCGCCCGCGTAGTTGGTGGTCGAGGTGAACTTGGTGGTCAGCGCGCGGAACCAGATCTTCTCCGCCTTGTCGCGGCCGATGCCGGTGACCGGAAGGCCGTCCGAGGTGGGCGAGTCGTAGGTGACACCGTTGATGGTCTTGGTGCCGCTGCCCTCGCTCAGCAGGTAGAAGAAGTGGTTCGCGGGGCCGGACGAGTAGTGCACGTCGATCGAGCCGATGCCCGAGTACCAGGCGTCCTTGGACGCGCCGTCCTTGCTCGGCTTGTCCATGTAGCGCAGCGGGGTGCCGTCGCCGTTGATGTCGATCTCCTCGCCGATGAGGTAGTCACCGACGTCGGAGGAGTTGTCGGCGTAGAACTCGACGGTGGCGCCGAAGATGTCGGAGGTCGCCTCGTTCAGGCCGCCGGACTCGCCGGAATAGTTGAGGCCGGCCGTGTTCGACGTGAGCCCGTGGGTCATCTCGTGCGCGGCCACGTCGATCGACGTGAGCGGATTGGCGTTGCCCGAGCCGTCGCCGTACGTCATGCAGAAGCAGCTGTCGGACCAGAACGCGTTGACGTAGTTGTTGCCGTAGTGGACCCGGGAGTAGGCGCCCACACCGTCACCGCGGATACCTGAACGCCCGTGCACGTTCTTGTAGTAGTCCCAGGTCAGCGCGGCACCGTAGTGCGCGTCGGCGGCCGCGGACTCCAGGTTGGACGGGCTGCCGTTGCCCCAGACGTCGTCGGGGCCGGAGAAGAGGGTGCCGGTGCCGGAGGTGCCGCGGTTGAGGTTGTACGTCTTGTGGTTGCCGCGCGCGCCGTCGGTGAGGTTGTACGTCGAACCCGACTGGGTGGTGGTGAGGTCGACCGTGCCGCTGTAGACCGTGTTGCCGGTGCCGGTCTCGATGGCCTCCCACTCGTACAGCTTCTCGCCGGTGGTGGCGTCGGTGACGACGTGCAGTTCCTGCGGGGTGCCGTCGTGCTGGAAGCCGCCGACGACGGTCTCGTACGCCACGGTCGGCTTGCCGTTCGCGGCCCAGATCACCTTGCGGGGCGTCCGGTTGACGTCGGGGCTCTTCGCGTCCTCGGCCTTCGCGGCGGCCAGCGCCTGCTTCTCGGCCTTCGCGGCGGGTACGGAGGCGGTCGTGGTCGCCGGCTTGATGGCGGCGCGGGTCGCCTTGACGACGGCCTCGGTCTCGCCGGACTTCGTGGTCTCCACGACGAGGTCGCCGCCGAGGACGGGCAGGCCGTCGTAGGTCCGCTCGTAGCGGGTGTGGACCGTGCCGTTGCCGTCCTTGACGACGTCACGGACGACCAGCTTCTCCTTGGCGCCGAGGCCCAGGTCCTTGGCGGTGTCCGCCTTGGCGGCGTCGGCCTCGCGTATCAGCTCGGCGCGCTGGGCGGGGGACAGCTTGACGGACTCGGCGCCCGGTATGACCTTGCCCGCGGCCGACGGTGCCTTCTCCGGGGCGGCGGTCGCGGCGCCGGACTGCACGGCCGCGGCGATCAGGGCGGAGACGCCGACGAGGACGACGGCGGTGGTTCTGCGGGGTGTGGTGTGGGAGGTGCGTCTGCGAGAGGAACTGCTTCTCAACACTGACTCCTTCTGCATGGCCGCGGATCACGTGGCCAGGGGAGATCCGGACGGCGGGTGGGCCGCCCGGGCAGAACGCGAAACCAGGTGCGGATGGCCGGGGACAACACAGCGGCGGATCAGTGGGGTTGCTGTGAAGTGGCCGTGGGAAGCGTGGCACCGAGGAGCGCTTACTGTCAGGAGCGCGTCAAAAAGTTGGCCGGAAATCGTCCGTTGTCCGGTAGTTCACGTTCGATATACGAAACGTCAGTGTTACGGGGCCGTCTCTCCGTGCCACGTCCGCCACAGCCTCGCGTACGCGCCGTCCGCCGCCACCAGTTCCTCGTGCGTACCGAGTTCGGACAGGCGTCCGGCCTCCATCACGGCCACCCGGTCCGCGTCGTGCGCGGTGTGCAGACGGTGCGCGATGGCGATCACCGTACGGCCCTCCAGTACGGCGGCCAGGGCACGCTCGGTGTGCCGGGCGGTCGTCGGGTCGAGCAGGGCGGTGGCCTCGTCGAGGACCAGGGTGTGCGGGTCGGCCAGCACGACCCGGGCCAGGGCGAGTTGCTGGGCCTGTGAGCCGTCGGTGCGCCGGTCCGCCGTACCGAGTTCGGTGTCCAGGCCGTCGGGCAGCTCGCGCACCCAGCCGTCGGCGCCGACCGCGGTGAGCGCGGCCCACAACTCCTCGTCCGTCGCGGCCGGTTCGGCGATCAGCAGATTGTCGCGGACCGTGCCCAGGAACACATGGTGCTCCTGCGTGACCAGCACGACCTGGCGGCGCAGCCGCTCCGGCCCCAGACCGGCGACCGGCACCCCGCCCACCGTCACGGTGCCCGCCCCCGGCGCGTCGATGCCCGCCAGCAGCCTGCTCAGCGTGCTCTTGCCCGCGCCGGACGGACCGACGACCGCGAGCCGCTCCCCGGGCCGCACCGTCAGGTCCACCCCGTGCAGCACCTCGCCGCCGCGGTCGTAGGCGTAGTGCACGCCGGTGACGTCGATGCGGTCGTCGGCCGGGTCGGGGGAGTCGGCCGGGACCGTCCGCTCCACCCGGGCCAGGCCCTCGACGCGGGCGAAGGAGGCGCCGCTGGCCTGCAACTGCTCGATCCGGACCAGGAACTGGTCGAGCGGTTCGGTCGACTGCCGCAGGTACAGGGCGGCCGCCACCACCGACCCCAGGCTGATCTCCCCGCGCGCGTGCAGCCAGCCGCCGAGCAGCAGCACGCCGGCCACCGGGAGGACGTACGCGAAGTCCACGACGATGAAGAACGCGCAGCGCAGGAACAGCGTGTGCAGCCGGGTGCGGCGGGCCGTCTCCAGCGCGTCCCGGCTCGCGGCGGTCCGCCGCTCGCCGAGCCGGAAGGCCTCGACCGTGCGGGCGCCCCCAGCGGTCGCCGCGAGGATCTCGGCGACGTCCGACGTGGCCGCGCCCTCGGCGAGATAGGCGTCCCGGGCCCGGCGCAGATACCAGCGCGTCGAGAACCAGATGGGGGTCAGACAGAGCGCCGACAGGGCGCCGAGCAGCGGGTCGAGCACGAAGACCGCGCCGAGCAGGAACGCCGCCTGGACGAAGGCGACCAGCAGCTCGGGCCCGGCATCGCGCAACGTGGCCCCCACGGCGGCGACGTCGGCCGTGCCCCGGGCCGTCAGATCGCCCGTCCCGGCCCGCTCCACGACGGAGGAGGGCAGCGCGAGTGCCCGGGAGACGAAGCCCTCCCGGATGCGGGCCAGCGTCCGCTCGCCGAACCGGTGCCCCACGTACCGGGCCCAGCGGGCCAGCAGCAGCTGCGCCAGTGCGCACAGCACGATGGCGAACGCCAGCCGGTCCACCACCGCGACGCCGGCCCCCGCCCGCACCTCGTCGATGATCCGGCCGAGCAGCCACGGCCCGGCCAGCCCGGCCCCGGCGGCCAGCGCGTTGAGGGCGACCGCGACGGCGAAGGCCCGCCCGTCCGCCCGGACCAGACCCAGCGTGGCCCGCCGTACGTCGGCCCGCTCCGCCACCGGCAGCCGGCCCGGTCCCGCCGTCATCGCACCGTCTCCTCCGCGTCACGGGCCACCAGCGCCCGGTACCCGGGCTCCTCGGCCAGCAGGCTCTGATGGCTGCCGCCGGCCGCGACCTTGCCGTCGACCAGGTAGTACACGACGTCCGCGTGGTCGAGCACCAGCGGGGACGTACTGGTGACGACGGTCGTACGGCCGTCCCGGGCCGCGCGCAGCCGCTCCGCCACCGCGGCCTCCGTGTGCGCGTCCAGCGCGGACGTCGGCTCCACGGCGAGCAGCACCTCGGGATCGGCCAACAGCGCCCGCACCAGCCGTACGCGCTGCCGCTGCCCGCCGGAGAGGTTGCGGCCCTGCGCGTCGATCCGCGAGTCCAGCCCGTCCGGCAGGCCCTGCACGACGTCGTCGGCGACGGCCGCGTGCACGGCCCGCGCGATCGCCGCGTCGTCCCGGTCCCGGCGTCCGCACACCACCTCCCGCAGCGTGCCCGCGAACAGGTCGGCCTCGTGGTCCGCCACCAGGATCCGCGCCCGGACCTGCGGCAACGCGACCTCGTCGAGCCGTCTGTCACCCCAGGTCGCCGCCGAAGGGACGTACCGCCCGAGCCGGTCGACGACGCTCGCCGAGTCGGCGGGCCGCGCACCGGCCAGCGCGGTCAGCCGGCCCGGCAGCACCCGGACTCCCGACTCGGGGTCGTACAGCACGGACGGCTCGGCCGGCGCATCCTCCACACCGATGTCCTCCAGGGGCTCCAGCCGCAGAAACCGTACGACCCGCCGCGCGGCCACCAGCCCCCGGCTGACCTGGTTGCCGAACTCCAGGAAGTACGCCACCGGCACCACCAGCACCGCCACATAGCCGTACACGGACACCAACTCGCCCACGGTGATGTCCCCTTGCGCCACCATCCGCGCCGCGAGCCAGGTCACCACGGCCAGGAACACCGTCGGCAGCCCGAGGCCCAGCGCCTGGATCCAGCTGGTCACCGCCCCGACCCGGTAGCCCTCGGCCCGCAGCCGCTGCGAGTCGCGGCGGAAGGCGTCGCCGACCAGGTCCTTGCCGCCCAGTCCGCCCAGCACGCGCAGCCCGCCCGCCAGGTCGCCGATGCGCGCGGTCAGCACGCCCTGCCGCTCCCGGTAGGCCGTCTCCACGCCCTGCAACCGGCCCATCAGCGGCCCGACCAGCACGGCGATCACCGGCACGCCCAGCAGCACCACGGCCGCCAGCAGCGGCGACACGGCCAGCAGCAGCCCGGCGACCACGGCGTACGAGACGACCGCGCCCACGCCGGGCCCCACGACGGTCAGCGACGTGCTGATGGTCTGCACGTCCCCCACACCGATCGTGACGACCTCCCCGGCCGCGACCTGCCGCCGCAGCGAGGAACCCAGCCGCACCGCCTGCCCGACCACGACCTTGACCGTGCGGAAGTTGGCGTCCATCCGCACCCGGGTCATGATGCGGTGCCGCAGGATGTCCAGCCAGGCCGTGAGCGCCCCGGCCACCAGCAGGGCGGCGGCCCAGCCGGCCAGCGCGGCCCCGTCGCCGGGCTCCAGCCCGTCGTCGATCGCCCGGGACAGCAGATACGGCACCGCCGCCGCGGCCACCAGCGACACGCAGCCCACCACCGCCCCGGCGACCGACCGCCCCGGCTGGCTGCGCACCAGCCACCACAGATACCGGCCGCCGCTGCGGCAGTCGGGTCTGCCGGGATCCTCGTACGCGTCGATCATCCGTCCCCGTCCCCGTTCCCGTCGGCGCTCACGCCAGACTGTCCCGCCACGCCCGGTGCAGACCCGCGAACCGGCCGGTCCCGGCGACGAGTTCGGCCGGGCTGCCGTCCTCGACGATCCGGCCGTGCTCCATGACGAGCACCCGGTCGGCGATCTCCACCGTGGACAGCCGGTGCGCGATGACGACCGCGGTACGCCCCTTCAGCACCGTCGCCATGGCCCGCTGCACCGCCCGTTCTCCCGGGATGTCCAGCGAGCTGGTCGCCTCGTCGAGGATCAGCACCGCCGGATCGGCGAGCAACGCCCGGGCGAAGGCGACGAGCTGACGCTGACCGGCGGAGATACGGCCGCCCCGCTTGCGGACGTCCGTGTCGTAGCCCTCGGGCAGCGCGCTGATGAAATCGTGCGCGCCGATCGCCTTCGCCACCCGCTCGATCTCCTCGTGGCTCGCGTCCGGGCGGCCGATGGCGATGTTCTCCGCGACCGTGCCGGAGAACAGGAACGCCTCCTGCGTCACCATCACCACCCCGCGCCGCAGTTCGGGCACGGCCAGGTCGCGCAGATCGACCCCGTCGAGCAGCACCCGGCCGTCGGACGGGTCGTAGAAGCGGGCGAGCAGTTTGGCCAGCGTCGACTTGCCCGCGCCCGTGGTGCCGACGACCGCGATCGTCTGCCCCGCCGGGATCGTGAGGTCGAAGGGGGGCAGCACCTCGCCACCGGTGCGGTAGGCGAAGCGGACGCCGTCGAAGACGACCTCGCGGCCGGGGTGTTCGGAGGCGAGGGCCGGGAGCTGCACGGGCTTGGCGGGCTCCGGCACCGACGGCGTCTGGGCGAGCAGCCCGGCGATCTTCTCCAGCGAGGCCGCCGCCGACTGGTACGAGTTCAGGAACATGCCGAACCGGTCGATCGGGTCGTACATCCGCCGCAGGTACAGCACCGAGGCCGCCAGCACACCCAGCGCCAGCGTGCCGTCCGCCACCCGGTGGGCGCCCCACAGCACGATCAGCGCGACGGCCGTGTTGCCCACGATCCGCGAGCCGACGACATAGCGGGCCATCTCCAGCAGCGCGTCCCCGTTGGTCCGCTCGTGCCGCCGGTTCAGGACGCGGAACTCGGCGTCGTTGGCGGCCTCCCGGCGGAAGGCGCGCACCGGGCGGATGCCGTTCATCGTCTCCACGAACTTCACGATCACGGCGGCGATCGCGGTCGACCGCTGCCGGTACACCCGCCGCGCCCGCCGCTGGTACAGCCGTACGAGCCCCCACAGCGGCACGAACGACGCCACCGCCACCGCGCCGAGCCCCAGGTCCAGCCAGAGCAGGATCGCCGCGACGTACACGCAGGACAGGATGACCATCACCAGCTCCTGCAGGCCCTCCTCCAGCAGCTCGCGCAGCGACTCGACGTCCGTGGTGGAGCGGGAGATCAGCCGGCCCGAGGTGTACCGCTCGTGGAAGTCGATGCTCAGCGCCTGGGCGTGCCGGAAGATCCGGCCGCGCAGGTCCAGCAGCACATCCTGGCTGACCCGGGCGGAGGCGGCCACGAACGCGTACTGCAGCCCGCCGGAGGCCAGCGCGCACAGCAGATAGCCGGCCGCCACCGCCATCAGCGGCCCGTGGTCGTGGTCGCGGAACGCCGGTACGGCGGTGTCGATGGCGTACGCCACCAGCAGCGGGCCCGCCTGCACGGCCGCCTGCTGGAGCAGCAGCAGAAGCGTGGTCAGCGCGACGCGGGCCTTCATCGGCGCGAGCAGGGAACGCAGCAGGGCGGCCGTGGCGCCGGGCGGGGTGGGCAGTACGTCCTTGTCGAAGGGGTCGTCGGCCTTGTGGGGGCGCGAGTCCTCCGGTTCGTCGGCGACCGGGGTGGAGGTGGCGGACGCGGTCATCGGGCTGCCTCCTGGTGCGTCTGGTCCGCCCCGGACATCAGGTGGGCGTACTCGGCGTTGGTCCGCAGCAGTTCGTGGTGCGTGCCGACGGCGGCGATCCGGCCGCCGGACAGCAGCGCCACCCGGTCGGCGAGCAGCACCGTGGACGGGCGGTGCGCCACGATCAGGGCGGTGGTGGCGGCGAGAACGTCCCGCAGCGCGGCCTCCACGGCGGCCTCCGTGTGCACGTCCAGTGCGGACAGCGGGTCGTCCAGCACCAGGAACTCCGGCCGTCCCACGACCGCCCGGGCGAGTGCCAGCCGCTGCCGCTGGCCGCCGGACAGACTCAGGCCCTGCTCACCGACCTGCGTGTCCGTGCCCTGCGGCAGCGTGTGCGCGAACTCGGCCTGCGCGACGGCAAGGGCGCGGTCCAGCTCGGCGGCTCCGGCACCGTCGGCGGCACCCATGAGCACGTTCTCCCCGACGCTCGCCGAGAACAGCGTGGGTTCCTCGAAGGCGACGGCGACCCTGGAGCGCAGCTCCTGACGGGACATGGCGGTGATGTCCACCCCGTCCAGCGTGATCCGCCCGGAGGTCACCTCGTGCAACCGGGGAACGAGCGCGGTCAGCGTCGTCTTGCCACTCCCGGTGGCCCCGACGAGCGCCATGGACTCGCCGGGGCGGATGTGAAGATCGATGCGCTCGAGCACGGGGGGCGAGTCGACGGGGGCGTCGGGGTAACGAAAGGAGACGGCTTCGAAACGCAACCCCGCCAAGCCGCGGGCAGTCGTGCCGCTGGGGCGATGGGGGTCCCCCCGCTCGAGCGAAGCCGAGAGTGGGGGAGGGTGGGCGCGGGCGGCACCCCGCAACGCCGGGCCGCGCTCCCCACCCCCCGACACCGACGCAGGCTCACCGGAAACCTCCGGCTCCGCGTCCAGCACCTCGAAGTACCGCTCAGTAGCCGTCGCCGCCTCCTGACTCATCGCCAGCAGGAAGCCGATGGAATCCACCGGCCACCGAAGAGCAAGCGCCGTGGACAAAAACGCCACCAGCGTCCCCGCCGACAACCCCCCGTCCGCAACCTGCACCGCCCCCAACACCAGCGCCGCCCCGATCGCCACCTCCGGCAACGTCACGATGACGCCCAGAATCGTCGCCAGCAGCCGCGCCTTGTGCAGTTCCGTCCCCCGCAGCGTCCGCGCCAGCTCCCGGAACGCCCGTGCCTGACTGCGATGCCGGCCGAACCCCTTGATGATCCGGATGCCGAGCACGCCCTCCTCGACGACCGTCGTCAGATCACCCACCTGGTCCTGTGCGCGCCGCGCCACCTCCGCATACCGCTTCTCGAAGATCACACAGGTGACGACCACCGGCACGGCAGGCCCCAGGATCACCAGCCCGAGCATCAGGTCCTGGGCCAGCATGATGATCACGCCGACCAGGATCGTCACACTGTTGACCAGCAGGAACGTCAGCGGAAAGGCGAGGAACATCCGCAGCAGCATCAGATCCGTCGTGCCCCGGGACAGCAACTGCCCCGAGGGCCACCGGTCGTGGAACGCCACCGGCAGCCGCTGCAGATGCCGGTACAGATCCGCCCGCATCGACGCCTCGACCCCCGCCAGCGGCCGTGCCACCAGCCACCGCCGCAGCCCGAACAGCAGTGCCTCGGCCAGCCCGAGCAGCAGCAGATACAGCGCCCCGAGCCACACCCCCGCCGGGTCCCGGTCGGCGACCGGCCCGTCCACGAGCCACTTCAGGACGAGCGGGATCACCAGCCCCGTGCAGGAGGCGAGTATCGCGACGAACGCGGCGGTGAACAGCCGCGCCCGCACCGGCCGGACATAGGGCCACAGGCGCAGCAGCGAGCGGACGGTGGAGCGGTCGTCGGTCGGGGTGGCACGTGTCGTGGACATCAGTGGCGAGCCTACGGACAGCCACTGACAACGCCCACCGAGTTTTGGCTCGCCCCACCCTCGGCAACAGCCTCGACCCACCTTCGCCCAACAGCCTCGACCCACCTTCGCCCAACAGCGCTCAACCACCTCCGCCCAACAGCCTCAACCCACCTTCAGCAACAGCACCGCCCGCCCCGGCACCGTGATCGTCGCCCCCGCCCGGTGCACCACGCCCGGTTCCTCGCCCTGCTCCTCCCGCGAGGTGTCGACGACCACCTCGTAGCGCTCCGCCCAGGGCGGCCCCGGCAGTACGAAGCTCACCGGCCGCTCCCCGGCGTGCAGCACGGCCAGGAAGCTGTCGTCGAGGATCGGCGCCCCCCGCTCGTCGCGCCCCGGGATGTCCCGCCCGGACAGATACATGCCGAGCGTGGCCGCGGGCGCGTACCAGTCCCCTTCCGTCATCTCCGTGCCCCGCGGGGTGAACCAGGCCAGATCCCTGAGCCCGTCCGCGGAGTGCGCGCGTCCGGAGAAGAACGCCCGCCGGCGCAGTACGGGATGCCGGTGCCGCAGCTCGATCAGCCGGGAGGTCAGCTCGAACAGGGCCTTCCAGCCGGGGTCCTCCAGCAGTCCCCAGTCCAGCCAGCTGATCTCGTTGTCCTGGCAGTACGCGTTGTTGTTGCCGCGCTGGGTCCGCCCCAGCTCGTCGCCCGCGACCAGCATCGGCACGCCGGTCGACAGCAGCAGTGTGGTCAGCAGGTTCCTCGACTGGCGCCGCCTGAGCGCCCGTATCCGCTCGTCGTCGGTCTCGCCCTCGACCCCGCAGTTCCACGCCCGGTTGTCGTCCGAGCCGTCCCGGTTGCCCTCGCCGTTCGCCTCGTTGTGCTTGCGCTCGTACGACACCAGGTCCCGGAGGGTGAAACCGTCGTGCGCGGTGATGAAGTTGACCGAGGCGTACGGACGCCGGCCGCCCCATGCGTACAGGTCGCTCGACCCCGACAGCCGGTAGCCCATCTCCCGGACGTCCGGCAGTGCGTGCCGCCAGAAGTCCCGTACGGCGTTGCGGTAGCGGTCGTTCCACTCCGTCCACAGCGGGGGGAAGGCGCCCACCTGGTAGCCGCCGGAGCCGACGTCCCAGGGTTCGGCGATCAGCTTCACCCGGCGCAGCACCGGGTCCTGCGCGATGACCGCCAGGAACGGCGACAGCATGTCGACGTCGTGCATGGAGCGGGCCAGCGCGGCCGCCAGGTCGAACCGGAAGCCGTCCACGCCCATCTCGGTCACCCAGTAGCGCAGCGAGTCCGTGATCAGGCGCAGCACATGCGGCTGGACGACATGCAGGGTGTTGCCGCAGCCGGTGTAGTCGGCGTAGCGGCGGGCGTCGGACTGCAGACGGTAGTAGCCGCGGTTGTCGATGCCCTTCAGGGACAGCGTCGGGCCCAGCTCGCCCGCCTCCGCGGTGTGGTTGTAGACGACGTCGAGGATGACCTCGATGCCGGCCGAGTGCAGGGCGCGCACCATGTGCTTGAACTCGCCGACCTGCTGGCCGCGCGTGCCGGAGGCGGCGTACGCGGCGTGCGGGGCGAAATAGCCGATCGAGTTGTACCCCCAGTAGTTCCTCAGGCCGCGGCGCAGCAGGTGGTCCTCGTGGGCGAACTGGTGGACGGGCAGCAGCTCGACCGCCGTGACGCCCAGCTTCGTGAGGTGCTCGATGGCGGCGGGGTGGGCCAGGCCCGCGTAAGTGCCCCGCAGTTCCTCGGGGATGCCGGGGTGCAGTCGGGTGAATCCGCGCACGTGCAGTTCGTAGATCACCGAGTCCGCCCACGGCGTCTTGGGGCGGCGGTCGTCCATCCATTCGTCGTCGGGTGCGTCGTCGTGGACCACCACGCCCTTGGGGACGTACGGCGCCGAGTCCCGTTCGTCGCGCACGGTGTCCGCGACCTGCTGCTGCGGCCAGTCGCGGACGTGCCCGTACACCTCGGGTGACAACCCGAACGCGGCGTAGTCGCCGTCCACCGCGCGCGCGTACGGGTCGAGCAGCAGCTTCGCCGGGTTCCAGCGGCCGCCGGTCCACGGATCCCAGCGGCCGTGCACCCGATAGCCGTACCGCTGCCCCGGCAGGACTCCCGGCACGAAGCCGTGCCAGATCTCGTGCGTCAGCTCGGTGAGGCGGTGCCGGCGCTCGCTGGTCTCACCACCCTCCTCGTCGAACAGACACAGCTCGACCGCCTCCGCCCCGCCCGCCCACAGCGCGAAGTTGGTGCCCGCCACCCCGTCCGGGCCGACCCGGAAACGGGCCCCCAGAGGCGTCGGCGCACCCGGCCACACGGGCACTTCGGGCGCCCTGCGCTGCACGCCGTTCACGGCGGCGGCCGGGCCCTGCTGTCCGGCGGCGCCTTGCTCCGCCACCGCCTCCTGCTCGGCTGCGCTGGACACCTGTCAGCCTCCCACGGCTCATGGAACGACTGGCGAAAAGGGCAGCGGCGTCCCTCCGCATCCCCCCGTCGCGTCGTCCTCCCCACTGTTCTGCCCAGAGCTTGGCTCGCACTCACGTTTCCCCAGGGCGGGCCCGATCGTTGGGCATGTTTGTGAGGCATGCACATGGGCGCGCGCGGCGCGCGAGGGCCGCACTGGCCGCCGTACTGACATGGGCCGGACTGCTGACGGGAGCCGCCGGCTGCACGTCGGGCGGCCTGAGCGGGCTCGGCACGCTCGGCAAACCCCCGACGCCCGAGCACGTCATCAGCATCTCGCCGGACGACGGCAGCAAGGGCGTCCGCCCCGACGAGACGCTGTCCGTACGGGTGGCCGGCGGGCGCCTGGAATCGGTCGACGTCGTCAAGTCCCAGGACGCCCAGGAGACCCCGGTGCCCGGCCGCATCTCCGCGGACGGCCGGCGCTGGACACCCGACGACAAGAAACTCGCGCTGGCCGCCGAGTACACGGTCCATGCGGTCGCCCGGGACTCCGACGGCCGCCGCTCGGCCCGGCACGCCACCTTCACGACGTACGTCCCCGAGGAACGCTTCATCGCCTACGTCACCCCGGAGAACCGCTCCACGGTCGGCACCGGCATGATCGTCTCCCTGGAGTTCAACCGGGAGATCGACAACCGCGCCGTCGTCGAACGCGCCGTCCACGTCAGCGCGAAACCGGCCGTCGAGATCCGCCCCCACTGGTTCGGCAAGGGCCGCCTCGACTTCCGCCCCGAGAAGTACTGGCGGCCCGGCACCCAGGTCACCGTCACCCTCCGCCTCAGGGACGTCGAGGGCGCGCCCGGCGTCTACGGCGTGCAGCACAAGACGTTCACCTTCACCGTCGGCCGCAGCCAGTACTCACTCGTCGACGCGGCCGCACACACCATGGAGGTCAGCCGGGACGGCGAACTGCTCGGCACGGTGCCGATCACCGCCGGCGGACCGAAGACGACGACGTACAACGGCAAGATGGTGGTCACCGACATGCACGAGGTGACCCGGATGAACGGCGCCACCGTCGGCTTCCGCAAGCCCGACGGCAAGGGCGAGTACGACATCCCGGACGTCCCGCACGCCATGCGGCTCACCGACTCCGGCACCTTCCTGCACGGCAACTACTGGGCGCCCGCCGACGTCTTCGGCCGGACCAACGTCAGCCACGGCTGTGTGGGGCTGCGCGACGTGAAGGGCGGCAGCTCGGACACTCCGGCGGGCTGGTTCTTCGACCGTACTCTCGTCGGGGACGTCGTCGAGATCGTCAACAGCAAGGACGACGTGGTCGCTCCCGACAACGGGCTGGGCGGCTGGAACATGGGATGGAATGCGTGGAAAGCGGGCAGTGCTGTGAAGTGACCCTTCGGTACGGCGGCTTGGCGGTCGCACAGGTTGTCGATGTTGGAACGGAACGGTGACACTCGTGCGGCGCCGACCCCCCTGGTCATGTGGTTAATATGCGCCGTGCGCGCGGGACGCGCGGGGGAGGCGGGTCCGACGAGGCCCGCACGAGGGCCCGGTCCGGGGCCCGTTGAGGGGAGAACAACGTGAACGTGCGACCGATATCGGGGGCTTCGGTTGACGCGCGCGGGGGGCGCGGACGCAGGCGGCTGCCGGCGTTGATCGCCGGCGCGCTGCTGCTGGCCGTGACGGCGTGCGGCGGCTCGGACTCGGGCGGCTCAGGAGCAGCGTCGGGCGGCAGCAAGGGCAAGGGGACCGCCACCGCCGAGAGCAAGCAGTCCGAGGCGGCCGTCACCATAGCCCCCGAGGACGGCGCCAAGTCCGTCGACACCAGCGGCGCCCTCAAGGTCACCGCGGCCAAGGGCAAGCTGACCGAGGTCGTCGTCAAGGACGCCAAGGGCACCGAGATAGCCGGCGAGATATCCAAGGACGGCGCCACCTGGACGCCGTCCACCCACCTGGCCTCCGCCACCAAGTACCAGGTGCACGCGGTCGCCGAGGACTCCGCCGGCCGGAAGAGCGCCGAGGACTCCGACTTCACCACCCTGACGCCGCAGAACACGTTCATCGGCCACTTCACCCCCGAGGACGGCTCCACGGTCGGCGTCGGAATGCCCTTCTCCCTGAACTTCACCCGGGGCATCACCAACCCCGAGGACGTCGAGAAGGCGATAAGGATAAAGACCGAGCCGGCCGTCGAGGTCGAGGGCCACTGGTTCGGCAACGACCGCCTCGACTTCCGGCCCGAGAAGTACTGGAAGGCCGGCACCAAGGTCACCGTCGACCTCAATCTGAACGGCGTCGAGGGCCGCCCCGGCGTCTACGGCGAGCAGGCCAAGACCGTCTCCTTCACCATCGGCCGCAACCAGGTCTCCGTCGTCGACGCCAAGAAGCTCACGATGAAGGTCATGCGGGACGGCAAGGTCGTCAAGACCATCCCGGTCACCACCGGCAAGGCGGGCATGGAGACCTGGAACGGCCAGATGGTCATCAGCGAGAAGCACGTGGTGACCCGGATGAACGGCGAGACGGTCGGCTACGGCGGCGAGTACGACATCAAGGACGTCCCGCACGCCCTGCGCCTGACCACCTCCGGCACCTTCCTGCACGGCAACTACTGGGCCGGCGGCGCCTTCGGCAGCTACAACGCCAGCCACGGCTGCATCGGCCTGCGCGATGTGCGCGGCGGCTGGGACAAGGGCGCGCCGGCGGCCTGGTTCTTCAACAACTCGATGCTCGGCGACGTGGTCGTCGTCAAGAACTCCAACGACCGGACCGTGGACCCGGACAACGGGCTCAACGGCTGGAACATGTCGTGGGAGAAGTGGAAGGCGTAAACGACTCGTCGGATTGCGGCCCCGGTGTGAGGTACGGCACCGGGGCCGACGCCGTTAGTCCCCGTTAACCTGACCTGCATGACCGTGAATCTCGAAGTCGCCGAAGGCGTCGGCACCCTCCGTCTCGACCGTCCGCCCATGAACGCGCTGGACGTCGCGACGCAGGACCGGCTCAAGGAACTCGCCGAAGAGGCCGCGCGCCGCGAGGATGTGCGCGCCGTGGTCGTGTACGGCGGCGAGAAGGTGTTCGCGGCCGGCGCGGACATCAAGGAGATGCAGGCCATGGACCACACCGCGATGGTCCTGCGCGCCCGTGCCCTGCAGGACTCCTTCACCGCCGTCGCCCGTATCCCCAAGCCGGTCGTCGCCGCCGTCACCGGCTACGCGCTCGGCGGCGGCTGCGAACTCGCCCTCTGTGCGGACTACCGCATCGCCGCCGACAACGCCAAGCTGGGCCAGCCGGAGATCCTGCTCGGCCTGATCCCCGGTGCCGGCGGCACCCAGCGGCTGGCCCGGCTGGTCGGCCCGTCGAAGGCCAAGGACCTGATCTTCACCGGCCGGATGGTGAAGGCCGACGAGGCGCTGACACTGGGCCTGGTGGACCGTGTCGTCCCGGCGGCCGAGGTCTACGAGACGGCACACGCGTGGGCGGCGAAGCTGGCGCAGGGTCCGGCGCTCGCGCTGCGCGCGGCGAAGGAGTCGGTCGACACGGGCCTGGAGACCGACATCGAGACGGGACTCGCCGTCGAACGGAACTGGTTCGCCGGGCTGTTCGCGACGGAGGACCGGGAGCGCGGGATGCGCAGCTTCGTGGAGGAGGGGCCGGGCAAGGCGAAGTTCCTCTGAGTTCCTCCCGAACTCGCCGGGGAAACGCCCCTGAAGCACTTGCAATTGACGCGGTGTCTGATCCGGGTCCCTCGATGGGGCGGTTTATGGAAGCCTTAAGGCAACCTTAAGCCTGCCTTGTCGAGGGAGCCGGTCCTTTGCCGTCAATCGACCCTTCTTCGCAGGTCGGATGGGCTGCGAGCGACTCCGAACTGCCAGCGGCATATGCCGAACGGATCGCCCGGAATGAGGTATTCCGGGGGGCGTATTCCTCAGGAACGGCCCCGGAGGCCGTTCCGGGCGGCCATGATGGGGGCATGGCGGGGCTCGAGGGCATCGAACAGCCGCAAGGACGCGGCCGTGCGACTGTGGCGCGCTGGTCGCCCGCGGTCGAGGACGAACGGGCGCTCAAGGCGCTCGAGTTGTTCGGCAACCCGACAAAGGCAGAGGTTCCGCTGCCGTCCCGCCCGGAGTCCGCGGCCACCGCGCGCCGGCTCGCCCAGGTGGTGGTTCTGCGCCACTGGGGCCTGCCCCCGAAGGTGACCGAGGACGCCGTCTTACTGGTCTCGGAACTCGTCGGCAACGCCGTACGGCACACCGGCGCCCGGGTCTTCGGCCTCCGTATGCGCCGTCGGCCCGGCTGGATCCGCATCGAGGTCCGCGACCCGTCCCGTGGGCTGCCCTGTCTGATGCCGGTCCAGGAGATGGACGTCAGCGGCCGGGGACTCGACCTGGTCGACAAGCTGTCCGACCGCTGGGGCGTGGACCTGCTGCCCCGGGGGAAGACGACCTGGTTCGAGATGCGGGTGGTGGACCGCTGAGAGTGCGCGTCAAGGGGTGAGGAACAGCGCCTCCGACCCCACCGGACGGTAACCGGCCGCCTGGAACGCCCGCAGGCTACGGGCGTTGCCCGCCGACACCTGGGCCCACACGGGCTCGCCCCCGGACAGCTGCCGGGCGGCCACCGCCAGCCGGCGCCCCAGCCCCCGATGGCGTACCGCCTCCGCCACCTCCACCGCGACCTCCAGCCGCCCGGCGATCCCCCGCCCCAGGACGAGCACACCGCCGTCCGCCGCCCACACCCGCACGCCGTCACGCCGCCTGCGGGAACTGACGACCCGGGGATGCCCGGGGTCGGCGATCTCCGTCAGGGCGAGGGACGGTCCGCCCGGGAGCGGTGAACCCACGGCCATCACGTCGATGGTGTCCGTCCCACGCCCCGTACGCTCCATGAAGGCCGCATGGAACCGCGCGTTCATGGTCGCGGCGAGCGGGTCGCCGTTGACGGCGGCCAGCGTGGCCCGTACCCAGTCGGGGTCCTCGTCCGTGAAGACGACGGAGTGCGCCGTGAAGGCGAGGACACCGGCGTCCCGGGGAGAGGACTGGGGCACGATCGTCGTGCCGCCGTCCGCGGGCGGGAAGACGCCCCGTGCCGCCGCGTCCAGAATGTCCCGCAGAGTCTCCGCCATGAACGCGCCCCCGCTCCTTGAGTCTCCACCCGCTGGAAGGCCCACACTCGCAGACATGATCGACGACGGCACTTCGCTTTTCACCATCGGCGAGCTGGCCCGCGCCACCGGACTGACGGTCCGCACCATCCGCTACTGGTCCGACGAGGGCGCCCTGCCCCCGGTGACCCGTTCCACGGGCGGCTACCGGCTGTACGACGCCGGGTCCGTCGCCCGCCTGGAACTGATCCGCACCCTGCGTGAGCTGGGCCTCGGCCTGGACGACGTCCGCAAGGTGCTGGCCGGCGAGCGGACCGTGGCGGAGGTCGCCGCCGCGCACGTGGCGGCGCTGGACGCGCAGATCCGCTCGCTCAAGGTGACCCGTGCGGTGCTGTCGACCGTGGCGCGACGCGGCTCGACCGCAGAGGAGATGACCCTGATGAACAAGCTGGCACGGCTGTCGGCCGCCGAGCGGAGGCGGATCGTCGAGGACTTCATGGCGGAGATCTTCGACGGCCTCGACACGGCCGACCCCGACATCCGCACCCGGCTGCGGTTCGCGGCGGCGGAGCTGCCCGACGACCCGACCCCCGAGCAGGTGGACGCATGGGTGGAGCTCGCCGAGCTGATCCAGGACCCGGACTTCCGGGCACTGATGCGCAGGATGGTCGAGTTCAACGCGGCCGACCGCGGACCGGAGATCCCGGCGGGCACGTCCCTGTGGTTCATGAGCCGCCTGGTGCAGCTTGCCGGGGAAGCGCTGCGCAAGGGCATCTCCCCGGACGCCCCGGAGGCCGACGACATCCTGCGCGGCCTGCTCGGCAACGCCGACCGGGCCGCCGTGCTCGAGCGCCTCACGGCGGCGTCGAACGCACGCGTCGCCCGGTACCGCGAGCTCTCGGCCGTCCTGAACGGCCTCGAACGCCAGTCTGCGCACGAGGAGGAGTTCACTTGGGTGGTCGCCGCGTTGCGCGCTCACCCGGCCCGTTAATCTGACCTTCGTCAGCACGACGGACACAGCATGAGACGAGGGCGAATCGGTGGCGGACATCGAGGAAGCGCGCAAGCAGTTCGAGCGGATCGACTCGGACGGTGACGGTGTGATCACCGCCGCCGAGTTCAGGACCGCTCTGACGCAGGAGGGCGACTGGAACGTCACCCAGGGGATCGCCGAGGCCGTCATCGCCAGCCGTGACCTCGACGGCGACAAGCGCATGTCGTTCGACGAGTTCTGGATGTACCTGAACAAGTGACGCGCGCGCAAGGGGCGCCCGGCCGGTCGGCGACGGGCGCCCCTTCGTCATGTCCGGCGTCGGATGCACGTCTGCCGTATCCGCCGGAATAGCCGGGTTCGGCCCGGGGTTTGCCCGTCACAACGAGCATCCACCTCGGAAGGTCCTGTCATGAAGATCGGCATCATCGGCGCCGGCAACATCGGCGGCAACCTGACCCGTCGGCTCACCGCCCTCGGCCATGACGTCTCCGTCGCCAATTCGCGCGGCCCGCACACCCTCAAGGAACTGGCAGGAGAGACCGGCGCCACGCCGGTCAGGGTCGAGGAGGCGGCACGGGGCGCCGAGATCGTGGTGATCACGATCCCGGTGAAGGCGGTCCCGGACCTGCCGTCCGGCCTGCTGGACGAGGCGGCCGAGGGCGTCGCGGTCATCGACACCGGCAACTACTACCCCAAGGAGCGCGACGGGAGGATCGCCGCGATCGAGGACGAGGGCCTCACCGAGAGCCGCTGGACCGAGCGCCAGATCGGCCACCCCGTGATCAAGGCCTTCAACGGCACCTTCGCCCAGGACATCCTGGAGCGCCCGAGCCCTGCCGGCGCCCCCGACCGCATGGCCCTCCCGGTGGCCGGCGACGACGAGGCGGCGAAGCGGAAGGTGCGGGCCCTGATCGACGAGCTCGGCTTCGACACGGTCGACGCGGGCGGAATCGACGAGTCCTGGCGCCAGCAGCCCGACACCCCGGTGTACGGTCTGCGGGCCGGCGTCGCGGAGGTCACCGAGGCGCTGGCGGCGGCCTCGTCGGTTCGGAAGCCGGAGTTCCGCGCGTAGGGCCTTCGCGCTCGGGGTCTTTCAGAGCCTGGTCGAGGGAAGGCCGGCGCGGTCGTCAGGCGCCCTCGGCCCAGGCCCGGAGCGCGGCCTTGCTCGCGAAGTCGGCCACGTTCTTGTCGATCGGATCGTCCGTGTACTGGTGGAAGCGCCACTTCGCCTTGATGCGGGGCTTGCCCGCCGTGACGTAGTCGGCGATCCAGAGGCCGTCACCGGCGTAGGAGGTGTCGTCGACGTTCAGCCAGTAATGCCGATTGCAGTAGAGGACCACCCTGTTGCCCGGCCGCAGCTCCTTGACCTTCCGGATGAAGCGGTCCTTCTCCGCGTTGCTCGCATGCGTGCCGTCGCCGGTGGTCTCCCAGTCGACGGCGAGGATGTCGTTGCCCTTTTCCGGGGCGTGCTTGACGAAGTACTCGGCCTGGGCGGTGAGGTTGCCCGGCCAGAGGAAGTGGTAGAAGCCGACGACGAGCCCGGCGTCACGGCCGCGCTTGGTCTGGGCGGACAGCTTGGGATTGACGTACGAACGGCCCTCCGTCGCCTTGATGAAGACGAAGGAGAGCCCGTCGGTGTCGTAGGCGGAGGACTGGTACGAGCTGACGTCGATGCCGCGCAGCATGGGCGCTCCCTGGAGTGCCTGTGGGGGGACGGGAGTTGATGAGTCGATGATTCCCCTTTGCGGCGCGGGTGACGCGCTCAGCACTCGATGATGTTCACCGCCAGCCCGCCCCGGGCCGTCTCCTTGTACTTGACCGACATGTCCGCGCCGGTCTCCTTCATCGTCTTGATGACCTTGTCCAACGACACCTTGTGCGAGCCGTCCCCGCGCATCGCCATGCGTGCCGCCGTGACGGCCTTGACCGCGGCCATGCCGTTGCGTTCGATGCAGGGGATCTGGACCAGGCCGCCGACGGGGTCGCAGGTGAGGCCGAGGTTGTGTTCCATGCCGATCTCGGCGGCGTTCTCGACCTGTTCGGGGCTGCCGCCGAGCACCTCGGCGAGCGCGCCCGCCGCCATGGAGCAGGCGGAGCCGACCTCGCCCTGGCAGCCGACCTCGGCGCCGGAGATGGAGGCGTTCTCCTTGAAGAGCATGCCGATGGCGCCCGCGGCGAGCAGGAAGCGGACCACACCGTCCTCGTCGGCGCCCGGCACGAAGTTGATGTAGTAGTGCAGGACCGCGGGGATGATGCCCGCCGCGCCGTTGGTGGGGGCGGTGACGACCCGGCCGCCGGCCGCGTTCTCCTCGTTCACGGCCATCGCGTAGAGCGTGATCCACTCCATGGCGTGTGCCAACGGCTCGCCCTCCGCGCGGAGTTGGCGGGCGGAGACGGCGGCACGGCGGCGTACCTTCAGCCCGCCCGGCAGGATGCCCTCGCGGGACATGCCGCGCGACACGCACGCCTGCATCACCCGCCAGATCTCCAGCAGGCCCTCGCGGATCTCCTCCTCGGACCGCCAGGCGCGCTCGTTCTCCAGCATCAGGGAGGAGATGGACAGGCCCGTCTCCTTGGTCAGGCGCAGCAGTTCGTCGCCCGTGCGGAAGGGGTACTTCAGGACGGTGTCGTCGAGTTTGATGCGGTCCGCGCCCACCGCGTCCTCGTCGACGACGAATCCGCCGCCCACCGAGTAGTACGTCTTGGAGAGGAGTTCGGCACCGGCGGCGTCGTAGGCCCACAGGGTCATGCCGTTGGCGTGGTAGGGGAGGGTTTTACGGCGGTGCAGGACCAGGTCGTCGTCGTAGGCGAAGGCGATCTCGTGCTCGCCGAGGAGGCGGATCCGGCCCGCGGACCTGATGTCCTCCACCCGCTGGTCGGCGGTCTCGACGTCGACGGTCCGCGGCGAGGCGCCCTCCAGGCCGAGGAGTACCGCCTTGGGTGTGCCGTGCCCGTGTCCGGTCGCGCCGAGGGAGCCGTACAGCTCGGCGCGTATCGAGACGACCGAGTCCAGCAGGTCCTCGCCCCGCAGCCGGCGGGCGAACATGCGGGCCGCGCGCATGGGGCCCACGGTGTGGGAGCTGGACGGGCCGATGCCGATCGAGAACAGGTCGAAGACCGAGATGGCCACGGTGACTCCTCAGTACAGGGGTGGAACAAGGTGCGGGACACCGCGCTCACCTCCCAGTGTGCGCGGTGCCCCGGGAAGCGGGTTACTTCGTCAGGCCGGGGTACAGCGGGTGCTTCTCCGCGAGGGCGGCGACCCGGGCCTTCAGCGACGCCGCGTCGTAGGACGGCTTCAGCGCCTCGGCGATGACGTCCGCGACCTCGGCGAAGTCCTCGGTCGTGAAGCCGCGGGTGGCCAGCGCGGGCGTACCGATGCGCAGGCCGGACGTCACCATCGGCGGGCGCGGGTCGTTCGGGACGGCGTTGCGGTTGACCGTGATGCCGACCTCGTGGAGCCGGTCCTCGGCCTGCTGCCCGTCGAGCTCGGAGTTGCGCAGGTCGACGAGGACCAGGTGGACGTCCGTACCGCCGGAGAGCACATCCACGCCCACGGCCTTCACGTCGTCCTTCACCAGGCGCTCGGCCAGGATGCGGGCGCCCTCCAGCGTCCGCGTCTGCCGCTCCTTGAACTCCGACGAGGCGGCGACCTTGAACGCCACCGCCTTTGCCGCGATCACATGCTCCAGGGGGCCGCCCTGCTGCCCCGGGAACACCGCCGAGTTGATCTTCTTGGCGAGGTCCTGAACGGACAGGATCACACCGCCGCGCGGGCCGCCCAGCGTCTTGTGGGTCGTGGTCGTGACCACGTGCGCGTGCGGCACCGGGTTCGGGTGCAGTCCGGCCGCGACCAGCCCGGCGAAGTGCGCCATGTCGACCATGAGGTACGCGCCGACCTCGTCCGCGATCCGGCGGAACGCGGCGAAGTCCAGCCGGCGCGGGTAGGCCGACCAGCCGGCGACGATCAGCTTCGGCTTGTGCTCCTTGGCGAGGCGCTCGACCTCGGCCATGTCGACCACACCGGAGTCGTCGACGTGGTAGGGCACCACGTTGTACAGCTTGCCGGAGAAGTTGATCTTCATGCCGTGGGTCAGGTGACCGCCGTGCGCGAGGTTCAGACCCATGATCGTGTCACCGGGCTTGAGCAGCGCGAACATCGCGGCCGCGTTGGCCTGCGCACCCGAGTGCGGCTGCACATTGGCGTGCTCGGCGCCGAACAGCTCCTTGATGCGGTCGATCGCGATCTGCTCGACCACGTCGACGTGCTCGCAGCCGCCGTAGTAGCGGCGGCCCGGGTAGCCCTCGGCGTACTTGTTGGTCAGGACCGAGCCCTGCGCCTCCATGACCGCGACCGGCGCGAAGTTCTCGGAGGCGATCATCTCGAGGGTGGACTGCTGACGGTGCAGCTCGGCGTCGACGGCGGCGGCCACCGCCGGGTCGAGCTCGTGCAGCGAGGTGTTCAGTACGGACATACGGCTACGACTCCTCAGCCGGCGGTGTGGGCGGCGTACTCGTCGGCGGAGAGCAGGTCGGCCGGCTCCTCGGCGACGCGCACCTTGAACAGCCAGCCGCCCTCGAAGGGGGCGGAGTTCACCAGGGACGGGTCGTTCACCACGTCCTCGTTGATCTCGGTGACCTCGCCGGCGACCGGGGAGTACAGGTCGCTGACCGACTTGGTCGACTCCAGCTCGCCGCAGGTCTCGCCCGCGGCCACCGTGGAGCCCACCTCGGGGAGCTGGGCGTAGACGACATCGCCGAGCGCGTTGGCCGCGAACTCCGTGATGCCGACCGTCGCGACGCCGTCCTCGACGGCCGACAGCCACTCGTGCTCCTTGCTGTAGCGCAGCTGCTGGGGGTTGCTCATGGCCTGAATTCTCCTGTACGCGGGGGAGTGCTGATGAATGGGGGACTGCTGGAATTGCGGGTGAGCAGGGGAAATGTGCGCGGGGTCACGCCGGACCCGCGGCCCGGTGGCTACTTCTGGCGCTTGTAGAAGGGCAGCGCCACGACCTCGTACGGCTCGTGGCTGCCCCGGATGTCCACGCCGACCCCGGGCGTGCCCGGCGCCGAGTGCGCGGCGTCGACGTACGCCATCGCGATCGGCCTGCCCAGCGTGGGGGAGGGGGCACCGGAGGTGACCTCACCGATCACGGCTCCGCCGGCGACCACGGCGTACCCGGCGCGCGGCACCCGGCGGCCCTCGGCGACCAGGCCGACCAGGACGCGCGGCGGCTCGGAAGCGGCACGCTCGGCGGCCTCGGCGAGGGCCGCACGCCCCACGAAGTCGCCCTCCTTGTCGAACTTCACGACCCGGCCGAGTCCGGCGTCGAAGGGCGTCAGCGAGGTCGACAGCTCGTTCCCGTACAGCGGCATGCCTGCCTCCAGGCGCAGCGTGTCCCGGCAGGACAGCCCGCACGGGACCAGGCCGACGCCCTGGCCGGCCTCGGTCAGCGCCTGCCACAGCGCGACGGCGTGCTCCGGCTGCACGAACAGCTCGAAGCCGTCCTCGCCGGTGTAGCCGGTGCGGGCGATCAGGGCGGGGACGCCGGCGACGGTGCCGGGCAGACCGGCGTAGTACTTCAGGCCGTCGAGGTCGGCGTCGGTGAGCGACTTCAGGATGCCGGGGGACTCCGGGCCCTGGACGGCGATCAGGGCGTAGGCGTCCCGGTCGTCGCGGACGGCGGCGTCGAACCCGTCGGCCCGCTCGGTCAGCGCGTCGAGCACCACCTGGGCGTTCGAGGCGTTCGCCACGATCATGTACTCGGTCTCGGCGAGCCGGTAGACGATCAGGTCGTCCAGGATGCCGCCGTCCGCCCGGCAGATCATGGTGTAGCGGGCGCGGCCGGCCTTGACGCCGCCGATGTTCCCGACCAGCGCGTAGTCCAGCAGGGCGGCGGCCTGCGGGCCGGTCACGGTGATCTCGCCCATGTGGGAGAGGTCGAAGAGCCCGGCCCGGTTACGCACGGCGAGGTGTTCGTCGCGCTCGGAGCCGTAGCGCAGGGGCATGTCCCAGCCGGCGAAGTCGGTCATCGTCGCGCCGAGCGAGCGATGCAGGGCATCGAGCGCGGTGCGGCGGAGTGCGGTACTGCTCATCGGTCGGTCTCCAAGGGCATGACGGGAAGGTCGTTCCTCCCCATCTGTCATCGGAACCTGAGAGGTTCGCCATGACCATTTGTCGGTCCTGGCTTGCACCTTGGGTGGGGCCACTGCACGCAGGGCCCGCTTTTCAGATGTGCCTCGCCCGCGCGGTAACGGGGCCTGAGAGATTCAAGGGAGGGACTTGCTCCTTCGGCGCCCCGACGGCAGTGCTGCCGGGGACTCTCCCGCGCGGATTCAAGCGGCCGGTATGCAGTTGGCGCGGCCATCATTGCATGCATCGGCCGGGTGCGGCAGGGTCACCTTGCCGGGCCTTTACCGGGCCGGCGAACAGCGGCCGCACAGATTCCGCACAGCGGGGCTGGGCATGCTGTAGCAGCGTTGTTGCAGGAAGGGGACGGAAACAGGAGACGCCGAGCATTACCTTCTCTTTACACTCGACGGGGATGGGAACTCGTGAACCGCCCCAGGGGAGGACGATCACGGTGAACAGGACCACGGCGTACGCCACCACCTCGGGCCTCGCGCTGCCCAAGCAGCCGACCACCCCGGCCAGGGAGGCGTGCGCTCCGCTGCCGTCACCCGTCGTCCGCGACCTGCGCGAGCGGGAGGGCCGCAGCCCGCACGCGCTGCTCTTCGGGCCCCGCGACCTCGTCGTGGTCACGGGCCTGCCCGGCAGCGGCAAGTCGACCCTGATGCGCAGGGCGGTGCGCGGACTGCGCATCGACTCCCAGGACACCCGCGACCGCTGGGACGGCCGTATGCCCGCCTGGCTGCCGTACGCGGTCTACCGGCCCCTCGTCCGCCTCGCCCACTACGCCGGACTGCGCCGCACCCTGCGCACCGGAGAGCCGGTCGTCGTGCACGACTGCGGTACGCAGGCCTGGGTGCGTGCCTGGCTGACCCGCGAGGCCCGCCGCCGCGGCGGCACCCTGCACATGCTGCTGCTCGACGTCACCCCCGAGCAGGCCCTGGCCGGCCAGCGCGAGCGCGGCCGCGGGGTCTCGCGGTACGCGTTCCTGCGCCACCGCCGGGCGGCCGGCCGCCTGGTGCGCCGTACGGAACGCGGTGACCTGCCGCACGGCTGCGGCGGCGCGGTCCTCCTCGACCGGGAGGCGGCGGACACCCTGCGCCGCATCGGCTTCGTGGGTTGAGGGGTTCCGCCCCGTGAGGGGCGTTAGCCTTTCAGCCGCAGTAGAGGTACGGAGCAGGCGGTAGGCAGATGGACGACTTCCCGGCGGACTTCCCCCCGGACCTTTCCGGGGGTTTCCCGGCGCAGGCGCACCCCCATCCGCACGGTGGATGGCCCGGCAACGAGCTGGAGGAGGTGCTGTCGGCCTCCCTCGGTGTGCCCTCGGCCGGCGGCCGGATCGTCGAGGTGCTGGGCCGCAGTTTCGTGTGGGTGCCGCTGCCGAACGGCGGCGGCCCGCACAGCGGCCCGCTCGACCTGCCCACGCTGGACATCGAGGGCCAGGCCTACGTGCCGGTCTTCAGCTCCGAGGAACAGTTCCGGCAGGTCGTCGGCTCCCACATGTCGTACACCGTGGCCCCGGCCGTGGAGTTCGCCCGCGGCCTGCCCCCGCAGGCGGGCATCGTCGTCAACCCGGGCGGCGTGGTCGGCATCCCGCTGCCGCCGCCCGCCGTGGCCGAACTGTGCCGGGCCGGGCGGACCCCGCTCGACGGGCTCACGAGCGGCGGCCGCGTCCGCCTCTTCGAACCCGACTGGCAGGACGACCCGGTCGACTTCCTCGCGGCGGCGTCCGCGGAGTTCGAGGGCATCGGCGTGGTCCTGACGGCCCGTCGCTGCCTGGCGGCGATCGAAACGGCGGACCCGGTGATGTTCGTAGGAATCGAACTCTCCCAGTGGGAGGGCGATCAACGGGCGGCTCCCTTGGACGCGCTGGGCCGGGCGTTGGGCAGGGTCCCCGTGAAGTGGCCGGTCAACCTGGTCCTCATGGACGTGGCGCAGGACCCGGTGGTCACCTGGCTGCGCGAGCGGGTGCGCCCCTTCTACCAGCGGGACTTCTGAACGTCCGTCAGGGGAGTCCCCCCGGGGGCGCGGGGCTGTGTCCGATATGCGGCTCCTCGCCCACCGTGGGCGCGACAAGTCACAACGAAAACCCGCACTCGCCGACGGACAACGAGCCCCGAGCTCTTGGGCGCATAAGCTGGTTTCATACTCTGGGCGAACTCAGTGAAGGGGCGGTACAAGTGAGCGCCAGCGGCATCGCGGCGGGCCAGGTCGAGCACATGCTGCGCCAGGTGACGCCGGGGCGTTACGACGCCTACGAGGCACTGCTGCGCGCCCTCGCGACCCCGTCCTCCGGCCAGATCTGGATGCTGCTCTGGCACGGCCAGGCCGGCTCCCCGGACGCCCAGTACGGGAACATGGAGGTCGAGGGGTACGGCTACGCCCCGTGCGTCACCTCTGCCCAGGAGCTGTCGGCCAGCGGCTGGAACCGCTCCTATGAGGTCGTCGACGGAGTCGACGTCGCCCGCACCCTCTACCCCGACCACTACGGCCTCTGGCTGAACCCGCACGCCCCCGGCGGCGGCGTCGGCATCCCCTGGCTCGACCTGCGCCGGATCGCCACCGGACTGGACCGACAGCCGTCGGGCCCGCTGCGGCTGTCCGAACCCGGCATCCAGATTCCGCAGTTCTATGCCCTTTTGTCGCAGAACGCCCACCGCACCCCGGCCGTCCGCTCGTTGCGCCGCGCCTGGGTGCAGCCCGCGCTCGGGGCGCCGTACCTCGCCATCGGGCTGGATGTGTACGACGCCTCGCCGCCCGCCGTCGACTCGGTGCGCACGATGATGCAGCAGTCCATCGGCGCGGTCCCGGACGGGCTGCCGGTGTCGACCGTCGCGATGTCCGACGAGTGCGACCCGGTCGCGATGTGGCTGCGCGCCAACGCCCGCCCCTTCTACGACCGTGAGGCGCACGCCGCCGCCCCGGCCCAGGCGCCGGCGGCCGGGTACGGCTTTCCGCCGGTCCAGGGACGGTACTGACCGGAACCGGCCCCCTGTCGCTCCTGTGGTCCGTACCAGGGCTTCTTCTTCGCGCGTAGACAAGGGTAGAAAAATACCTCTTGTCCCAATCGCCCCACTTGGCACCCGTCCGACCCCCGTTAACCACTGTCCGGATAACGGAAACCCCAGGACAGCATCACGGTTACGCATCCATTCACCGTCAAGTCTGGCAACAGATCGCCAAAGCGTTGAAGACTCCCGCTCCAGGGGTGTTCTTCCGCGTCTTCGTCCGGAGGGCGCCCCTGTGTACGACGGACTGATCACGCCGCTACAGCGGCAAGTGCGGGCCGGTTACCGCCGGTTGAGAGGGGTCCCTGCCAGATGACGGCACCATTGCACGAGCCGACCGCGGAAGCGGCCCCGAGTGCGGCCGAGGAAGCGGCGCTGGTCAGCGGCGACGCGAAGGCCGTACAGGGCCGGTCCTTGGGGCGGATCGCCTGGGAGCGCCTCAAACGCGACAAACTGGCCCTCACGGGCGGCATCGTGGTGCTTCTCCTGATCCTGGTCGCCGTGCTCGCGCCGGTCATCACCGGACTGGTCGGGCAGGACCCCGAGGCCCACCACGAGGACCTGATCGACCCGCTCTTCGGCACCCCCATCGGCTCCTTCGGCGGCATCAGCGGCGAGCACCTGCTCGGCGTCGAACCGGTCAGCGGCCGCGACATCTTCGCCCGGATCGTCTACGGCGCCCAGATCTCGCTGCTCGTCGGCTTCCTGTCCGCCGTCGTCGCCGTCATCCTCGGCACCGTGCTGGGCATCCTCGCCGGCTTCTTCGGTGGCTGGGTCGACTCCGTCATCAGCCGGGTGATGGACGGACTGCTGGCCTTCCCGCAGCTGCTGTTCATCATCGCGCTGGTCTCCGTCATGCCGAACGAGATGCTGGGACTGACCGGCACGGGTGTGCGCCTGTTCGTGATGATCCTGGTCATCGGCTTCTTCGGCTGGCCCTACATCGGACGCGTGGTGCGCGGCCAGACGCTCTCGCTGCGTGAGCGCGAGTACGTCGAGGCGGCCCGATCGCTGGGCGCCGGGCGGCTGTACATCCTCTTCAAGGAGCTGCTGCCCAACCTGGTCGCACCGATCATCGTCTACACGACGATGATGATCCCCACCAACATCCTCACCGAGGCGGCACTCAGCTTCCTGGGCGTGGGCGTCAAGCCGCCCACGGCCTCCTGGGGGCAGATGCTCTCGAACGCGATCGACTACTACGACTCGGACCCCATGTACATGGTGGTCCCCGGCGTGGCGATCTTCCTCACCGTTCTTGCCTTCAACCTCTTCGGCGACGGCGTGCGTGACGCGCTGGACCCGAAGGGCTCCCGCTGAACTGCCGTACCCCAAGCGACCCGTGGCCCAAAGCACGGGGTCTCTCATCTAATCCGGAGGATCCGAGATCGTGACTACCCAACGCACCTCAGGGCGGCGCAAGCAGGCCATGGCCGCTGCCGCCGTGGTCGCCGCGCTGCTGACCACGGCGGCGTGCGGCGGCGGCAACGGCGACGGCGACGGTGGCTCGAAGGACGGCGCGGCCGGTTTCGACGCCGCCAACAACAAGGTCGCCCAGGCCGACCTGGCCAAGAAGGGCGGCACGCTGAAGTTCGCGGGTGCCCAGGACGCCGACTCGTGGGACACCACGCGCGGCTACTACGGCTTCATGTGGAACTTCTCCCGCTACTACGCCCGCCAGCTCGTCACGAACAAGGCCGAGCCGGGCAAGGCCGGCGCCGAGCTGGCGCCCGACCTCGCCACCGGGCTCGCCGAGGTCTCCGACGACGGCAAGACCTACAAGTACACCCTGCGTGACGACGTGACGTGGGAGGACGGCAAGCCGATCACCTCCAAGGACGTCAAGTACGGCATCGAGCGCGTCTGGGCGCAGGACGTGCTGGCCGGCGGTCCGGTCTACCTGAAGGACGTCCTGGACCCGAAGGGCGAGTACCAGGGCCCGTACAAGGACAAGTCCAAGGACAAGCTCGGTCTGAAGGCCATCGAGACGCCCGACGACAAGACCATCATCTTCAAGCTGCCGAAGGCCAACTCGGACTTCGAGGAGATGCTGGCCCTGGTCTCGGCCTCGCCGGTGCGCCAGGACAAGGACACCAAGTCCAAGTACGGCCTGCACCCGTTCTCCTCCGGCCCGTACAAGTTCGAGTCGTACGAGCCCGGCAAGTCCCTGAAGCTGGTCCGCAACGAGAACTGGAAGCAGTCCTCCGACCCGCTCCGCAAGGCCTACCCGGACGCGATCACGGTCAACTTCTTCTCCAACGCCAATGACATGGACCAGCGCCTGATCAACGGCGACTACCACCTGGACATCAACCAGACCGGCATGTCGCCGCAGGGCCGCACCACCGCCCTGAAGGAGCACAAGGCCAACCTGGACAACCCGGTCTCCGGCTACATCCGTTACGCGGTCTTCCCGCAGAGCGTGAAGCCGTTCGACAACGAGCACTGCCGCAAGGCCGTGATCTACGGCGCCGACCACGTCTCCCTGCAGACCGCGCGCGGCGGCCCCATCGCCGGTGGTGACATCGGCACCAACATGCTGCCGCCGTCCGTGCCGGGCTCCGAGGGCCAGAAGTACGACCCGTTCGAGCTCGCCACCGCCAACAAGAGCGGCAACGTCGCCAAGGCCAAGGAAGAGCTGAAGGCCTGCGGTCAGCCGAACGGCTTCAAGACCACCATCGCGGTCCGCAACAACAAGCCGGTCGAGGTGGCCACCGCCGAGTCCCTCCAGGCCTCGCTGAAGAAGGTCGGCATCCAGGCCGAGATCGAGCAGTACGACGGCTCGCAGACCAGCGGCATCATCGGCAGCCCCTCCAACGTCGAGAAGAAGAAGTTCGGCATCATCATCATGGGCTGGGGCCCCGACTTCCCGACCGTCCAGGGCTTCGGTCTGCCGCTGTGGGACAGCAGCTACATCCTTGAGAGCGGCAACAACAACTACGCCCTGATCAAGGACAAGACGATCGACGGCCTGTTCGACGACTACGTCAACGAGCTGGACGACGCCGAGAAGGCCAAGATCGCCACGGAGATCAACCACAAGGTGATGGAGGGCGGCTACTACCTGCCCTTCGTCTTCGAGAAGTTCATCAACTGGCGCTCGAGCGACCTGGCGAACGTCTACACGTCCGACGGCTACAGCGGCATGTACGACTTCGTCAACCTCGGTCTGAAGAGCTCGAAGTAAACCCGGCACACCCGCCGTACGGCACGAAAGGCAGGTGAAGGCCGGCGTGGCGTGACCGCGGGCCATCGGACGACCTCCGGTGGCCCGCGGTCCGCGGCGGGCCGAGAGCTGTGCTCACTTACCTCATCAGGCGGCTGTTCGCCGCCGCAGTGATGCTGGTGGTCATCATGGTGGTGGTCTTCAGCATCTTCTTCCTCGTCCCCAAGTGGGTGGGCGTCGACATCGCCACGAGCTTCGTGGGCAAGCAGGCCGACCCCGCCGCCGTCGAGGCCGTGCGGACGAAGCTGGGTCTGGGCGACCCGATCTACGTTCAGGTCTGGGAGTTCTTCAAGGGCATCTTCGCGGGCCGCACCTACGCGGCCGGCGGTGACGTCACGCACTGCTCCGCGCCCTGCTTCGGCTACTCCTTCCGCAGCGAGCAGGCCATCTGGCCGGTGCTCACCGACCGCTTCCCGGTGACCCTGGGTCTGGCGCTCGGTGCCGCGCTGCTGTGGCTGGTCTTCGGTGTCGCCGCCGGTGTGCTCTCCGCCCTCAAGCGCGGCACCCTGTGGGACCGCGGCGCGATGGTCGTCGCCCTGGGCGGTGTCTCCCTCCCCATCTACTTCACCGGTCTGCTGAGCCTGGCGATCTTCAGCTACGGACTCGGCTGGATCGACGGGCAGTACGTGCCGCTGGAGGAGAGCTTCTCCGGCTGGCTGGGCGGCATGATCCTGCCGTGGGTCACCCTCGCGTTCCTGTACGCGGCGATGTACGCCCGGATCACCCGCGCCACCATGCTGGAGATCCTCGGCGAGGACTACATCCGCACCGCACGCGCCAAGGGCCTGCGGGAACAGGTGGTCATCGGCAAGCACGCGATGCGCTCGACGATGACGCCGATCCTGACCATGCTCGGCATGGACCTCGGCGCCCTCATCGGCGGCGCGATCCTGACCGAGACCACGTTCAGCCTGCCCGGCCTCGGCCAGGCGGTGCTCAACGCCATCAAGACCCAGGACCTGCCCATCATCCTGGGCGTCACCCTGATCACCTCCCTCGCGGTGCTCCTGGCCAACCTCGTGGTGGACATCCTGTACGCCGTGATCGACCCCCGAGTGAGGCTCGCATGACCGAACTCAGCAAGACCGGAGCGGCCGTGGGCGAGCCCACCACCGCTGCCGCCCCGACCGCCTTCCTCGAAGTGCGCGACCTGAAGGTGCACTTCCCGACCGACGACGGCCTGGTCAAGTCCGTCGACGGGCTCAGCTTCCAGCTGGAGAAGGGCAAGACCCTCGGCATCGTGGGCGAGTCGGGCTCCGGCAAGTCGGTGACCTCGCTCGGCATCATGGGCCTGCACACCGCCGGCCAGTACGGCAAGCGCAAGGCGCAGATCTCCGGCGAGATCTGGCTGAACGGCACCGAGCTGCTGTCCGCCCCCGCCGACCAGGTGCGCCGGATGCGCGGCCGCGAGATGGCGATGATCTTCCAGGATCCGCTGTCCGCGCTGCACCCGTACTACACGATCGGCCAGCAGATCGTGGAGGCGTACCGCATCCACCACGACGTCGACAAGAAGACCGCCAGGCGGCGCGCGGTGGAGATGCTCGACCGGGTCGGCATCCCGCAGCCCGACAAGCGGGTCGACAACTACCCGCACGAGTTCTCCGGCGGTATGCGCCAGCGCGCGATGATCGCGATGTCGCTGGTCAACAACCCCGAACTGCTCATCGCGGACGAGCCGACCACCGCCCTCGACGTGACCGTCCAGGCGCAGATCCTCGACCTGATCCGCGATCTGCAGAAGGAGTTCGGCTCCGCCGTCATCGTCATCACCCACGACCTGGGTGTCGTCGCCGAACTGGCCGACGACCTGCTGGTGATGTACGGCGGCCGCTGCGTGGAGCGCGGCCCCGCCGAGAAGGTGTTCTACGAGCCCCGCCACCCCTACACCTGGGGCCTGCTCGGCTCGATGCCGCGCCTGGACCGTGAGCAGCAGGAGCGCCTCGTCCCGGTCAAGGGCTCCCCGCCCTCTCTGATCAACCTCCCGTCCGGCTGCGCCTTCAACCCGCGCTGTCCGTACGCGGACATCCCGAAGGACGACGTCACCCGCACGGTCCGCCCCGAGCTGACCGAGGTCGGCAGCCGGCACTGGGCCGCCTGCCACATGTCGCAGGAGCAGCGGGAGCGGATCTGGACCGAAGAGATTGCGCCGAAGCTGTGAGCGAGGAAAAAGCAGTGAGTAGCCCTGCGCAGAGCGGCGGTGCCACGCTGACCACGGACGCCGCCCCCGGCGAGACCCTGCTGAAGGTGACCGGGCTGCAGAAGCACTTCCCGATCCGCAAGGGCCTGCTCAAGCGGCAGGTCGGCGCGGTCCGTGCGGTGGACGGCATCGACTTCGAGGTGCGCTCCGGCGAAACCCTCGGCGTCGTGGGCGAGTCCGGCTGCGGCAAGTCGACGATGGGCCGCCTGATCACCCGGCTCCTCGAACCGACGGCCGGTACGGTCGAGTTCGGGGGCAAGGACATCACACACCTCGGCGTCGGCGGGATGCGTCCGCTGCGCCGTGATGTGCAGATGATCTTCCAGGACCCGTACTCGTCGCTGAACCCGCGCCACACCATCGGCACGATCGTCGGCGCCCCCTTCCGGCTGCAGGGCGTCACGCCCGAGGGCGGCATCAAGAAGGAAGTGCAGCGGCTGCTGTCGGTGGTCGGTCTCAACCCCGAGCACTACAACCGCTATCCGCACGAGTTCTCCGGCGGCCAGCGTCAGCGCATCGGCATCGCCCGCGCGCTGGCTCTGAACCCGAAGCTGGTCGTGGCCGACGAGCCGGTCTCCGCGCTGGACGTGTCGATCCAGGCGCAGGTCGTGAACCTGCTGGACGACCTCCAGCAGGAACTGGGCCTGACGTACGTGATCATCGCGCACGACCTGTCGGTCGTCCGGCACGTCTCCGACCGGATCGCGGTGATGTACCTCGGCAAGATCGTCGAGCTCGCCGACCGGGACAAGCTGTACCGGTCGCCGATGCACCCGTACACCAAGGCCCTGCTGTCGGCGGTGCCGATCCCGGACCCCTCCCGCAAGTCGGCCAAGAGCGAGCGCATCCTGCTCAAGGGCGACGTGCCCTCGCCGATCTCCCCGCCGAGCGGCTGCCGCTTCCACACCCGGTGCTGGAAGGCGACGGAGATCTGCAAGACCACCGAGCCGCCGCTGCTCGAGCTGCGCCCCGGCCAGCAGGTGGCCTGCCACCACCCGGAGAACTTCGAGGACCAGGCCCCGCAGGACACGGTGCTGCTCACCGCGGCCAAGGAGGCGGCGGAGCTGGTGGCGGACGAGGTGCTCGCGGAGTCGGCGGAGACGAGCGCGGCCGTGGCGAAGGCGGTGGCTGCGGAGTCGGCGGGGTCGGATTCCGAGGAGTCGCCGGACTCGGCCGCGGCGGACTCGTCGGATTCGGCCGCGGCGGACTCGTCGGGTTCGGACGCCGCGGACTCGGAGTCGGCGGGCTCGCCGGATTCGGACGCCGCGGGCTCGCCGGGTTCGGACTCGGACTCGTCGGGTTCGGACTCGGAGCCCTCGGAGGAGACCGTGACCTCCGACGGCGCCGACGACAACCCGAAGGCGTCCGACAAGTAGCCGTGTGACGGGGCGTGCACCTTGCTTCGGCAGGTGCACGCCCCGTCGCGCGTCAGAATGTTCGGGTGCTCCAGCAACTGTTCAGCCCTTCCGTCCAGCACACGCTCGACCTGATCGGCATCTTCGTCTTCGCCATCTCCGGCGCGCTGCTGGCCGTCCGCAAGAACTTCGACGTCTTCGGCATCGCCGTCCTCGCCGAGGTCACCGCGCTGGGCGGCGGGCTGTTCCGGGACCTGGTCATCGGGGCCGTACCGCCGGCCGCGTTCACGGATCTGGGGTACTTCGTCACCCCGCTGTTCGCCGCGCTCCTCGTCTTCTTTCTGCACCCGCAGGTGGAACGCATCCAGACCGGCGTGAACGTCTTCGACGCGGCCGGCCTCGGCCTGTTCTGCGTCGCGGGCACGACGAAGGCGTACGAGTACGGACTCGGCCTGCACGCCTCCGCGGCCCTCGGCCTCGCCACCGCCGTCGGGGGCGGTGTGCTGCGGGACGTCCTCGCCAACGAGGTGCCGTCCCTGCTGCGCTGGGACCGTGATCTGTACGCCGTCCCCGCGATCGTCGGCGCCACGATGGTGGCGTTCTGTATCCGCTTCGACGCCCTGACCCCGCTGACCAGCGGACTTGCGGCCGTGACGGCTTTCGTCCTGCGGCTGCTGGCCATGCGGTTCCACTGGCGGGCGCCGCGCGCGTGGAACCGGCGGTCGACGGTACGCGAGGAGGACCCCTCAAAAGCTACCGCTTAGTAATTTTCTGTTGTACCGTACCGGCATGGCTCAGGCATCCCAGGCGACCATCGGCAGCAGCGAGTTCGACCGAGACACCGCTGTCACCCGGCGCGCGGAGGGCGTCTACGACATCGACCTCTCGGCCGGCTGGACGATCATCAACGCCGTCAACGGGGGCTATCTGCTGGCCGTCCTGGGCCGCGCCCTCGCCGACGCCCTGCCGCACCCGGACCCGTTCACCATCTCCGCGCACTACCTGACCGCCTCCCGGCCGGGCCCCGCGGTCGTCCGCACGGACGTCGTGCGCACCGGCCGGACCCTGTCGACGGGGCAGGCGTCCCTCTTCCAGTACGACGAGCAGGGTGGCGAGGTCGAACGGATCCGCGTCCTCGCCTCGTACGGCGACCTCGGCGCGCTCCCCGACGACGTCCGTACGGCCGCGAAGCCGCCCGCCATCCCGCCGATGGACCAGTGCTTCGGACCCGAGGACGGACCCGCTCCGGTCCCCGGCAGTTCGGCCATCACCGACCGCCTGATGCTCAAGCTCGACCCCTCGACCCTGGGCTGGGCCCTCGGCTCGCCGTCCGGCAAGGGCGAGATGCGGGCCTGGTTCGGCCTGAAGGACGGCCGGGACGCCGACCCCTTCTCGCTGCTTCTGGCGGTGGATGCGCTGCCGCCCACCGCGTTCGAACTCGGTATCTCCGGCTGGGTGCCGACGGTCGAACTGACCGTGCACATACGGTGCCGCCCGGCGCCGGGCCCCCTCAGGGTGTCCATCACCACCCGCAACCTCGCCGGCGGTTTCCTCGAGGAGGACGCCGAGGTCTGGGACAGCACGGACCGGCTGGTCGCCCAGTCCCGGCAGCTGGCGCGGGTCCGGCTCGGCTGACAGGGTCCCCGGGGGCCTGTCCGGGGCAGGCCGGCAGGGCTGACCCCGATCCCGGACGGGTCCGTCCGGTCGGTCGGTCGGACCGGCCGGCCGTCAGTCCAGCCAGTGTGCGCGGCCGATGCTGATCAGCCGCAGTCGGCGGGCGGCGAGCCGGGTGACGCGCTGCCGTTCCTCCTCGGCACCATCGAGGGCCTCGAGGAAGAGCGAGGCCGCGATGAGCATCTGGTCGACGTACAGGCCCGCGAGCATCAGCAGATCGTCATCGCTCCAGCCCTCGGCCATGGGGTCGGTGACCAGCGCCGCCTTCACCTCCTCGGTGAACCGGGCCAGTTCGTTCCGGATGGCTTCCCGTACCGGCCGGACCCCGCCGTGCTGCTCGCGGGCGATGAAACGGACGTGGGAGGGGTACGCGTCCACATGACGGGCGATCAACTCCACCGCGCGCATGATGCGTTCGTCGCTGTCGCCCGCCGTTGACACGATCGTGCGGATCATCGGGTGCAGACTGCCCAGTGCCTCCTCCACCAGCGCCACGCCGAGGTCCTCGGTGGAGCGGAAGTGCCGGTAGAAGGCGGTCGGGGCGACCCCGACGGCACGGGTGACCTCGCGCAGGCCCAGGCTGCTCAGGCTCTGGCCCTCCAGCAGCTCCAACGCCGCTTCCAGCAGCGCCTGTCGGGTCTTCTGCTTCTGCGCCTGCCGCAGGCCGAGGGTGTGACTCATGCCATGCAGTTAACAACTGTTCTCTGGAATTTAAAAGTCATGGGACAGGCTAGACTGGGAAGTCAGTGAACAACTGTAACTACAACCGTTCACCGAGCCTTCGGGTGAGAAGCCACCCGCAGGCATCCGGAGGGGGATACCGACCCATGCTGTTCCTCGTCGCCGCACTCCTGCTGCTCGGCCTGGTCATGGGCACCGTGGCCCACGCACCGCTCACCTTCACCGTCGTCGCGGCCGTCGTGATCGCCGGCTGGCTCGGCATCTTCGCGCTCCGCGAGCGCCACGGCCGCCGCCGCGCCGCCCGGACGAACTGACCGCCGTCCATCCGACCGATCCGCTCGTCGGGAGCTGACCACCATGCACCTCACCGCACCGGCCACGCGCCGCACCGGAATCCGGGACACCGACGGCATGGCCGTCGCGTCCTTCGTCCTCGGCCTCCTGGGCCTGCTCGTGCTGAACATCTTCCTCGGCCCGATCGCCATCGTCCTGGCTGCCGTGGCCCTCGCGCGGGGCACCGGCCGCCGGGGCCGGGCCTGGCTGGGCCTCGGGCTGGGCGTCGCCGACCTCGTCGTACTCGCCGCGTTCATGCAGGCGGACAACACGATCTCGTGGAGCTTCTGATTCCGGACCCTGTCGTCGGATTCCTGTCCGCCCGGCGGTGGCAGGGCCTGGCCGCGACGGCCGGAACTGGTCGTGGGCAGCGAGGGGCCGGCCGGGACGGGGCCGTAGAATCGGCCTCACCATGGCTTATCTCGATCACGCCGCGACCACCCCGATGCTTCCGGAGGCGGCTCAGGCGCTGACCGCCCACCTCGGCATCACGGGCAACGCCTCCTCCCTCCACGCATCCGGCCGTGCCGCGCGGCGAACCGTCGAGGAAGCCCGCGAGACCCTCGCGGAAGCCCTCGGCGCCCGCCCCAGCGAGGTCGTCTTCACCTCCGGCGGAACGGAGGCCGACAACCTCGCCGTCAAGGGCCTGTACTGGGCCCGCCGCGACGCCGACCCGGCCCGCACCCGGGTCCTGGCCAGCCCCGTGGAACATCACGCCGTCCTCGACGCCGTCCACTGGCTCGGCGAACACGAGGGCGCCACCGTCGAGTACCTCCCGGTCGACTCCTACGGCCGGGTCCACCCGGACACCCTCCGCGAGGCCATCGCCCGCAACCCCGACGATGTCGCCCTGGCCACCGTCATGTGGGCCAACAACGAGATCGGCACCGTCCTGCCGGTGGCCGAACTCGCCGCGACCGCCGCCGAGTTCGGCGTCCCGCTGCACGCCGACGCGGTCCAGGCCGTCGGCCAGCTGCCGGTCGACTTCGCCGCCTCCGGACTCGCCGCGATGACCGTTTCCGGCCACAAGATCGGCGGGCCGTACGGCATCGGCGCGCTCGTCCTCGGCCGGGAGTACACCCCCGTACCCGTCCTGCACGGCGGCGGCCAGGAACGCCACGTCCGCTCCGGCACCCTCGACGTCCCCGCGATCGCCTCCTTCGCGGTCGCCGGCAAGCACGCCGCCGAACACCGCGAACGCTTCGCCCGCGAGATCGGTGCCCTGCGCGACGACCTGATCGACGCGATCCGTACGGCGGTGCCGGACGCGATCCTGGGAGGGGACCCGGTGGACCGCCTCCCGGCCAACGCCCACTTCACCTTCCCCGGCTGTGAGGGCGACTCCCTGCTGCTGCTCCTGGACGCCCAGGGCATCGAGTGCTCCACCGGCTCCGCCTGCACCGCGGGCGTCGCCCAGCCCAGCCACGTCCTGCTCGCCACCGGCACCGACCCGGACCTGGCCCGCGGCACCCTCCGCTTCTCCCTCGGCCACACCTCCACACCGGCCGACGTCGAGGCGGTCGCCAAGGCCATCGGCCCGGCGGTGGAACGCGCCCGCGCGGCGGGGCTGACCTAGGGCCTGGGCCTGGCCTGGGCCGGTGTCGCGGTCGTGTCCGCCTGCCGTACGAGCTTCATGTACCGGTCCCAGTCCCAGTGCTCGCCCGGATCCGTGTGGTCCGTCCCCGGCACCTCGACGTGGCCGATGATGTGCTCGCGGTCGACGGGTATGGCGTAGCGCCGGCATATCTGCGCCGTCAGACGGGCGGACGCGGCGTACATCGCGTCCGTGAGGTCCTGGGGGCGGTCGACGAAGCCCTCGTGCTCGATGCCGACGCTGCGTTCGTTGTAGTCCCGGTTGCCCGCGTGATAGGCGACGTCCAGCTCGCGGATCATCTGCGCGATGTGACCGTCGTTGCGGACGATGTAGTGGGACGCCGCGCCGTGGCCCGGGTCCTGGAAGACCTTCACCGCGCTGTCGAAGCTGCCCTGGGTGACATGGATGATCACCATGTCGATCGTGTAGTCGTCCGGCCGGTCCGCCCGCCGCCAGTTCGCCGACGAGGCCGCCACCCAGCGCGCACCCCGGTAGTCGACGGCGCCCGCCACCCGCGGCTTCTCCACCCCGGGCACCTGCCACCACAGCCGCGACAGCTCGTCGCGCGCCAGCACGGCCCCGGTGCCGACCGCGGCCGCGGCCCCACCGAGGATCAGTGACCGTCGCCCGATTCGCCGGCCGGAGCCGCCCTTCTTCTCTTCCATGTGAGCGAGAACGGATACTCGCGGGCTCCGGTTCCCGCGCCCCCGTACCCTGGAAGCGTTATGACTGACACCCCGCAGCGCCCCCGCCCCCTCCGCGTCCTCGCCGCCATGTCCGGTGGCGTCGACTCCGCCGTCGCCGCCGCCCGCGCGGCCGAGGCGGGCCACGACGTGACCGGCGTCCACCTCGCGCTCTCCGCGAACCCGCAGTCCTTCCGCACCGGCGCGCGGGGCTGTTGCACGATCGAGGACTCCCGCGACGCCCGCCGCGCCGCGGACGTCATCGGCATCCCGTTCTACGTCTGGGACCTCGCCGACCGCTTCCGCGAGGACGTCGTCGAGGACTTCGTCGCCGAGTACGAGGCGGGCCGCACCCCGAACCCCTGCCTGCGCTGCAACGAGAAGATCAAGTTCGCCGCGCTGCTGGACAAGGCGCTCGCCCTCGGCTTCGACGCGGTGTGCACGGGCCACTACGCGAAGGTCGTGCTGAACGAGGACGGCACGCGCGAGCTGCACCGCGCCTCCGACATGGCCAAGGACCAGTCCTACGTCCTCGGCGTCCTGGACGAGAAGCAGCTGGCGCACGCGATGTTCCCGCTCGGCGACACGGTGACGACCAAGGACGAGATCCGCGCGGAGGCCGAGCGCAGGGGGCTGGCGGTGGCCAAGAAGCCCGACTCGCACGACATCTGCTTCATCGCCGACGGCGACACCCAGGGCTTCCTCGCCGGCCGCCTCGGCAAGGCCGAGGGCGACATCGTCGACGAGTCCGGTACCCGCGTGGGCACCCACGAGGGGGCGTACGGCTTCACCATCGGCCAGCGCAAGGGCCTGCGCATCGGCACCCCCGCCCCCGACGGCAAGCCGCGCTACGTCCTCGACATCTCCCCGGTGACCAACACGGTGACGGTCGGCCCCGCCTCCGCCCTGGACGTCAGCGCCCTCACCGCCGTCAAGCCCCGGTGGTGCGGTGTGGCCCCGGCCGGCCCCGGCACCTACACCGCCCAGCTGCGCGCCCACGGCGGGGAGACCGAGGTGACCGCCGAACTGGTCGACGGTGAGCTGCGGGTGCACTTCACGGAGCCGGTGCGGGGCGTGGCCCCGGGCCAGGCGATCGTGCTGTACGACGGCACGCGCGTGGTGGGGTCGGCGACGATCGCGTCTACGGTGCGGGCGACGGCGGGCGTGGCCTGAGCCGCGGCCCGGGCCGCACTCACTCGCTGAAGAACTCCGCCAGCACCGGCGCCAGGACCTGCGGATCCACCATGTGCGTCTGGCCCTCGAGGACGCGGTACGCGCCCTGGGGAGCGGCGTCCGCGACCGCTCGGGCCGCCTGCCTCATCCAGCCGGGGCTCGCCCCGCCCGCGAGGGCCAGGACGGGCACGGTGATCGCGGCCAGCCGGTCCCGGGGGACCCGGCCGTCGCCCATGACGGCGTCGTCGTACGCCAGGCTCGGCGCGATGGTCTCCATACCGGACCACAGGGGGGACTGGCGCGCGCCCTGGATCATCTCCTCGGCCAGGCCGGTCAGTCTCAGGAACAGCTCGACGGCGTCGCCGCGCCGCCCCTGCGCGAGCGCCTCGGTGAGCCGCTCGCTGTACTCGGCGCGCCCCTTCGCCGCGACCTCGTCCATGGCGAAAGGCACCTCGTACACGGCCACCTGACGCACCGGCAGCCCGCTGGCCGCCGCATGAAGCGCCAGCGCGCCGCCCGACGAGATGCCGTACAGCGCCGCGTCGCCGCCCTCGGCCTCGATCAGCGCCGCCAGGTCCTCGACCTCGCGCTCCACCGTGTACGGCGTCGTGTCGCCGCTCGCGCCGCGGCCCCGGCGGTCGTACACCACGACGCCGAAGCGGTCCGACAGGGGCCCGGCGAGCGGCGCCACCGTGGCGCCCGCCGACATCGCCCCGCTGACCAGGACGACTACCGGGCCCTGTCCGATGCGCTGGTACGCGATGGGGGTGCCGTCGCGCGAGATGGTGTTCTTGTCCATGCCTGTGGAGACTGCCACGGGGCATGGAACTCATCGGTTACGACACTTCTTCTACGTCGTAGAAGCAGAGGTGGTCCTTGATCTCGGCCACGCCCGGCTTCGGCTCCGGGTAGGCCCAGACGAGGTCGGCCGCCCCGGGCAGCGACCAGTAGGAAGCGGTGCCCTTGAACGGGCAGGAGGTGTGGGTGTCGGAGGGCGTGAGCAGGTCCAGGCGGACGTCCTCGGGCGGGAAGTAGTAGCGCACGGGAGAGCCCGTCTCCCGCAGGATCAGCGGCCGGTCGCTCTCCGCCAGCACCTGCCCGCCGTGGACGGCCCGTACCCGCTGCGTGCCCTGCTCGATGGTGATCGTGTGTCCTTGGGTCATACCTGGGAAAGCGTTCGCCGGCGCCCGGTTCTTCCCGCGTACGGTGGCCCGTGCCGGGTGCGGGCGCGTCGGCGTACCTCGCGGCGGGCCGGGGCGTGGAGCGACGCGCGAGTGATGCGAGCATGGCGGCATGGCTACACATGTGATCACCGGGGCGGGTTCCGGCATCGGAGCGGCCGTGGCCCGCCGGCTGCACGCGCGCGGGGACGAGATCGTGCTGCACGCGCGTGACGCCGGCCGCGCGAAGGAACTGGCCGCCGAGTTCCCCGGGGCGAGGACCCTCGTAGGTGACCTGTCCGAGCCCGACAGGCTGAGCTGGGCGCTCTCCCACCAGACGCTGCCCGACCGGGTGGACTCCCTGCTCCACATCGCCGGAGTGGTCGACCTGGGCCCGGTCGGTGACCTGACCCCGAAGACCTGGCGCCACCAGCTCAACGTCAACCTCGTCGCCCCCGCCGAACTCACCCGCCTCTTCCTGCCCCAACTGCGCGCCGCCCGCGGCCATGTGCTGTTCGTCAACTCCGGCGCCGGCCTCAACGCCCACGCCGGCTGGTCCGCGTACGCGGCCTCGAAGCACGGCCTCAAGGCGCTGGCCGACTCCCTGCGTCACGAGGAGCACACGAACGGCGTCAGGGTCACCTCCGTCTACCCGGGCCGTACGGCGAGCCCCATGCAGGCCAAGGTCCACCAGCAGGAGGGCAAGGACTACGACCCCTCGAGGTGGATCGACCCCGAGTCGGTGGCGACGACGATCGTGATGGCGCTGGACCTGCCGAGGGATGCGGAGGTCAACGACCTGACGGTGCGGCCGGGGTGGTAGCGGCATGTTGAGGCGCCGGCGGACACAAGTCAGCCCGTCCGGCGCTCGAGGACGAGGCCGTTCAGGCCGAAGGGGGGTCTGGGAGCGCGGCCCCCAGGGATGGGACGGGTAGGGGCGGCGGGGGCGAGAAACCGAGGCCCGCAGCCGCACACCGGCCCCGACGCCATACGTAGGCTTCACCCCGTGAACGAAAACTTCAGCTTCGGCGCGGCCACCGGCGTCGGCTCCATGCCCGGCGGGGACGCGCGCGAGGCCGCCAAGACCGTCACCGGGTCCTTCGAGGACTTCCCGTTCCTGCCCGAGCTGCCCGCCCGGGGGCCCGGCGCCGACATGATCGGGCGGACCGCCGGGATGCTCGTCGAGCTGTACGCGCGCGTGGAGCCCAGCGGCTGGCGGATCGGGGACCGGCCCGGGCGGGACACCAAGCGCGCCTGGTCGTGGCTCGGCGAGGACCTGGACGCGCTGGAGGAGTTCACGCAGGGCTACGAGGGCCCGCTGAAGGTGCAGGCCGTCGGCCCCTGGACCCTGGCGGCCGCACTGGAGCTGAGGAACGGCGAGGCCGCCCTCTCCGACCTCGGCGCCTGCCGCGACCTCGCCGCCTCCCTCACCGAGGGGCTGCGGCTCCACCTCGCGGAGGTACAGCGGCGTGTACCCGGCGCCCGGCTCGTCCTCCAGCTGGACGAGCCGTCCCTGACCGCCGTCCTGCGCGGCCGGGTGAAGACCGCCAGCGGCTACCGCACCCACCGGGCCGTCGACCGGCAGATCGTCGAGGCCACGCTCCGGGACGTCATCGGCGTTCACGACGGCGGTCCGGTCGTGATCCACTCCTGCGCACCGGACGTCCCGTTCGCCCTGCTGCGCCGAGCCGGAGCGAAGGCCGTCTCCTTCGACCTCTCCCTCCTCACCGAACGTGACGACGAGGCGATCGGTGAAGCCGTGGAAGGGGGTACCCGGCTGTTCACAGGCGTCGTGCCCGGCACGGACGGCCGATTGTCAGACCCTGCCGGTAGCGTCATGGGTGTTCGGACGCTCTGGCGCAGGCTGGGGCTGCAACCGGGTCTGCTGGCGACGGCGGTCACGGTCACGCCGACGTGCGGACTCGCGGGCGCTTCCCCCGAGTACGCGCGCCAGGCCCTCGCGCACTGCGTCCGGGCGGCGAGATCCCTCGCGGACAACCCTGAGTAACGGGAGGACAACACGGTGGCCGGCGACAAGCAAGCGGAGTCCACAGCGGTACCCGCCGAGGCACGGGAGCAGCATGCGCAGCTCGCCGAGCAGGTCGAGGAGCACCGCTTCCGGTACTACGTGAAGGACGCCCCCGTCATCAGCGACGCGGAGTTCGACCAGCTCCTGCACACCCTGGAGGAGCTGGAGGAGCAGTATCCGGAGCTGCGCACCCCGAACTCGCCGACCCAGAAGGTGGCCGGGTCGTACGAGACGGAGTTCACGGCGGTCCAGCACCGCCAGCGCATGCTCTCCCTCGACAACACCTTCAACGACGAGGACCTCGCTGCTTGGGCCGAGCGCATCGCCAGAGAACTCGGCAACCAGGAGTACCACTTCCTGTGCGAGCTCAAGGTCGACGGCCTCGCCGTCAACCTCACCTACGAACACGGCCGCCTCACCCGCGCGGCGACCCGTGGCGACGGCCGCACCGGCGAGGACATCACGCCCAATGTCCGGACGATCGCGGAGATCCCGGACCGGCTGAAGGGGGGCCGCGTCCCGGACCTCGTGGAGATCCGCGGCGAGGTCTACTTCCCGATGGAGAAGTTCGAGGAGCTCAACGCCCGCCTGGTGGCGGCCGGCGACAAGCCCTTCGCCAACCCGCGCAACGCGGCGGCCGGCTCCCTGCGCCAGAAGGACCCCCGCGTCACCGCCACCCGCCCGCTGCACATGGTCGTGCACGGCATCGGCGCCCTGGACGGCTTCGACGGCATGACCCGCCTCTCCCAGGCCTACGACCTGCTCAAGGAATGGGGCCTGCCCACCTCGCGGCACAACAAGGTGGTCGACGACCTCGGCGGCGTACGGGAGTTCATCGCGTACTACGGCGAGAACCGCCATTCGGTCGAGCACGAGATCGACGGTGTGGTCGTCAAGCTGGACGAGATCCCCCTCCAGGGCCGCCTCGGCTCCACCTCGCGCGCCCCGCGCTGGGCGATCGCGTACAAGTACGCGCCGGAGGAGGTCAACACCAAGCTCGTCAACATCCGCGTGGGCGTGGGCCGCACCGGCCGGGTCACGCCGTACGCCCAGGTCGAGCCGGTGACGGTGGCCGGCTCGGAGGTCGAGTTCGCCACCCTGCACAACCAGGACGTGGTCAAGGCCAAGGGCGTTCTCATCGGCGACACGGTGGTGCTGCGCAAGGCCGGTGACGTCATTCCGGAGATCCTCGGTCCGGTCGTCGACCTGCGCGACGGCACCGAGCGCGAGTTCGTGATGCCGGCCGAGTGCCCCGAGTGCGGTACGGCGCTCAGGCCGATGAAGGAGGGCGACGTCGACCTGCGCTGCCCGAATTCCCGTGCGTGCCCTGCACAGTTGCGTGAGCGTCTGTTCTATCTGGCGGGCCGCAAGGCGCTGGACATCGAGCACTTCGGCTATGTCGCCGCGGCCGCCCTCACCAAGCCGCTGGAGCCCGAGGAACCGCCACTGAAGGACGAGGGCGACCTTTTCGGCCTCACCGTCGAGGAGCTGTTGCCCATCAAGGCGTACGTCCTCGACCAGGACAGCGGCCTGCCCAAGCGCGACCCGGAGACCGGCAAGGAGAAGACGGCCACGGTCTTCGCCAACAAGGAGGGCGGCCCCCGCAAGAACGCCGTCGCCATGCTGGAGAACATCGAGGCGGCCAAGCAGCGCCCGCTCGCCCGCATCATCACCGGCCTGTCGATCCGTCATGTCGGTCCGGTCGCCGCCGAGGCGCTGGCCCGCGAGTTCCGCTCGATCGACCGTATCGAGCGGGCGAGCGAGGAGGAGCTGGCGAACACCGAGGGGGTCGGCCCGATCATCGCCGCCTCGCTCAAGGAGTGGTTCGCCGAGGAGTGGCACCAGGAGATCATCCGCAAGTGGCGGGCCGCCGGTGTCCGTATGGAGGAGGAGAGCACCGGCGAGGAGGAGGGGCCCCGTCCGCTCGAGGGTCTCACCGTCGTCGTCACCGGCACGCTGGAGCACTTCACACGGGACGGCGCAAAGGAGGCGCTGCAGAGCCGGGGAGCCAAGGTGACCGGTTCGGTTTCGAAGAAGACCTCGTTCGTTGTTGTGGGTGACAACCCCGGATCGAAATACGACAAGGCGATGCAGCTCAAGGTGCCGGTTCTGAACGAGGACGGCTTCAACGTCCTGCTGGAACAAGGGCCTGATGCCGCGTCGGAGGTCGCGCTCCCCGCCACCGAGTAGCGGTTGAAGAACACCCGATCGGCGCATACCAGATGCATACGGGCGGGCGGGGCGCATTCGGGCAACCGTCGACGACCGCTGCCCGTGGAAGCCTTCTGCGGCCTACTGTTGAGGTGTGCACCTGCCGTGCCCGCGGTGCCGTCGAGGGATGTCGGGCATCGGGCCGCGGGGCGTGGGCACCGCCGGCTGTGAGAGGGACGGGAATGGAACCGACCGAGAGCGCCGCCCCGTACTCACGGCTGCGCCGGATGGCCGGCGCATGGCGAGGGGGGCTCCGGACGGCTTTGCGTGCGGACGCGCAGGCGTCGGACCGCGTCGCCGACCGGCCCACCGCGGCGGACGGGTACGACGCCGCCCTCACCGCCGGACTGCCCGGCGCCGACGCCGAGCGGCACCCCCACCTGTCCTGGCCGGCGCTGCCCGCGGCCGTCGTCGCGGCGGCCGGGTTCGCCCTCGGCGCCGGATTCCTGCGGGCGTTCACCGGCCACCACGCGCTCTTCCCGTCCGGCACGGCCGGCTGGTCGCTGGCCGTGCTGACCGGTGTCATCGTCGGCCACCTGGTCGCGCTCGGCCGCGCCCGCTGGTGGGGCGGCACCGGCTCCGGCGCCGCCCTCACCCTCGCCGTGCTGCTGCTGTACGGCTGGGTGCCGGCGGGGATGGTCAGCCTGACCGTCGTCGTGCTGGTCGGCATAGCCCGGCGCCACCGCTGGCGGCAGGGCGTCCTGCACGGCGCGGTGGACATCCTCGGCATCAGCGCCGGCGCCCTCGTGCTGGCCGCCTTCGGACGCGTACCGTCCGTCGAGAACCCGTGGAACCCCGACACCTGGACCCTCTACACCGCCCCCGAGGTGGTCCTGGTCGCGACCGCCTACCTCGCGGTCTCCCGCACGCTGCTGTGGTACCTGCACGCGCCCCGCGCCGGCGGACTGCCCACCATCGCCCGCACCGCCCTGGTCAGACAGGGCCTGGTCGCGGTCGCTCTGCTCGGCATCGCACCGCTGGTCTGTGTGGTCGCCGTCGCCAAGCCGATCCTGCTGCCGCTGTTCGCCATTCCGCTCATCGCGCTCGACTCCACGCTGTGGATGGCCCGCGCCCGGGCGGAGGAGCAACTGCGCGATCCGCTCACCGGGTTGCCCAACCGGCAGTGGCTCCTGGAACGCATCTGGACCGCACTGGACGACGCCGAGCGCATCGACGCCCGCGCCGCCCTGATGCTGATCGACCTCGACCGCTTCCGATCGGTCAATGACACCCTCGGGCATCTGGCCGGTGACCGGCTGCTGCTGCAGACCGCCGACCGGCTGCGGCTGGCCCTGCCACGCGGGGCGGAGGCCGCGCGGCTCGGCGGTGACGAGTTCGCCGTCTTACTGCCGGTCGCCGACTCCACGACGTCCGCCACCCGGATCGCCCGCGGTCTCGTCGCCGCGCTCAGCTCCCCGCTCGACCTCGACGGCCTCACCCTCGTGCTGGAGGCCAGCGCCGGGGTCGCCGTCTTCCCCGACCACGCCCTCGACGCCGAAGGCCTGCTGCGCCGCGCGGACGTGGCGATGTACCAGGCGAAGCGGGACCGTACGGGCGTGGAGGTCTACGAGTCCAAGCGGGACTCGAACACCCCGGACCGCCTCGGCCTCCTCGCCGACCTGCGCCGCGCGCTGGACGCGCACGAGGTCGAGCTGCACTACCAGCCCAAGGTCCGCTTCGACGGACAGGTGGCCGGGCTCGAGGCCCTGGTCCGGTGGGTCCACCCGGAGCGCGGAAGGGTGCCGCCGGACGAGTTCATCGCGATCGCCGAGTCGTCGGGGCTGATGCCGTATCTGACGGAGTACGTGCTGGACACGGCGCTCGGACAGGTGGCCAAGTGGCGGGCGCAGGGGCTGTTCGTGCCGGTCGCGGTCAACGTCTCCCCACGCGACGTCCACACCCCCGGCTTCGCGGGCTCGGTCGCCGCCCGTCTCGCCCGGCACGGCGTCCCGGCGGGAGCGCTCCAACTGGAGATAACCGAGCACGTCCTGCTGGAGGACCCGCAGCGCGCCGCCGACACCCTCGCCGGGCTCACCGGACACGGCGTGAAGATGTCGCTGGACGACTTCGGCACGGGCTACTCCTCCCTCGTCCACCTCAAACGGCTGCCGGTGAGCGAGCTGAAGATCGACCGCTCGTTCGTGGCCCGGCTGGCGGTCGACGCGGAGGACGCGGAGATCGTGCGGTGCACCGTCGATCTCGCGCATTCCCTGGGACTGCTCGTGGTCGCCGAGGGGGTCGAGGACGACGAGACCTGGGAGCGGCTGCGCGACCTGCGCTGCGACGCCGTACAGGGATGGCTCGTCGCCGCGGCGATGCCCGCCGAGGAGACCACGGCATGGCTGCGCGCCCGCGGCTCCCGCGGCTGGCAACGCCCGGCAGCCGCCCTCCCCGCCGCCACGGTGGACGATCCGGGCCGCGTCAGCTAGGGCCGCTCGGTGACCGGGCCCGGGGAAACCGTTTAACGGTCTGCCGCCCCCGCCCCATAGGATTGGGCTCAAACCACACACACTCACCCCAGAGGATCGCTGCATGCCTGGCATCACGCGCGAGGAGGTCGCCCACCTCGCCCGGCTGGCGCGTCTGGAGCTGAAGCCCGAAGAGCTCGACCACTTCGCAGGCCAGCTGGACGACATCATCGGCGCGGTGGCCCGCGTCAGCGAGGTCGCCGACCAAGACGTACCGCCGACCTCGCACCCGCTCCCGCTGACGAACGTCATGCGTCCGGACGAGGTCCGCCCGTCGCTCACCCCCGAGCAGGCGCTCTCCGGCGCCCCCGCCCAGGAGCAGCAGCGTTTCAAGGTGCCGCAGATCCTGGGGGAGGAGTAATCCGCATGACGGACATCATCAAGCTCACCGCCGCCGAGACCGCCGCGAAGATCGCCTCCGGCGAGCTCACGGCCGTCGAGGTCACCGAGGCACACCTGGCCCGCATCGAGGCCGTCGACGAGAAGGTGCACGCCTTCCTGCACATCGACCGCGAAGGCGCCCTCGCCCAGGCGCGGGCCGTCGACGAGAAGCGGGAGCGCGGCGAGCAGCTCGGCCCGCTGGCCGGCGTGCCGCTCGCGCTGAAGGACATCTTCACCACCGAGGGCATCCCCACCACCGTCGGCTCCAAGATCCTGGAGGGGTGGATTCCGCCGTACGACGCCACCCTCACCAAGAAGCTGAAGGCCGCCGACGTCGTCATCCTCGGCAAGACCAACATGGACGAGTTCGCCATGGGGTCCTCGACCGAGAACAGCGCCTTCGGGCCGACCGGCAACCCGTGGGACCTCACCCGTATCCCCGGCGGCTCCGGCGGTGGCTCGTCCGCCGCGCTCGCCTCGTTCCAGGCCCCGCTCGCCATCGGCACCGACACCGGCGGCTCCATCCGCCAGCCGGCCGCCGTCACCGGCACGGTCGGCGTGAAGCCGACGTACGGGGCCGTGTCCCGCTACGGCATGGTGGCGTTCTCGTCCTCCCTCGACCAGGGCGGCCCCTGCGCCCGTACGGTCCTGGACGCGGCGCTGCTGCACGAGGTGATCGCCGGGCACGACCCGTTCGACTCCACCTCCATCGATGCCCCGGTCCCGCCGGTCGTCGAGGCCGCCCGCAACGGCAGCGTGGAGGGCATGCGGGTCGGCGTCGTCAAGCAGTTCCGCGGCGAGGGCTACCAGGCCGGCGTCATCCAGCGCTTCGACGAGTCCGTGGCGCTGCTGAAGGAGCTGGGCGCGGAGATCGTCGAGCTGGACTGCCCGTCCTTCGACCTGGCCCTGTCGGCGTACTACCTGATCGCGCCGTCCGAGTGCTCGAGCAACCTCGCCCGCTTCGACGGCCTGCGCTACGGACTGCGCGTCGGCGACGACGGCAGCCACTCGGCCGAGGAGGTCACCTCCCTGACCCGCGAGGCCGGCTTCGGCGCCGAGGTCAAGCGCCGCGTCATGCTCGGCACGTACGCCCTGTCGAGCGGCTACTACGACGCGTACTACGGCAGCGCCCAGAAGGTCCGTACGCTCATCAAGCAGGACTTCGAGCGAGCGTTCGAGCAGGTCGACGTGATCGTCTCCCCGACGACCCCGACCACCGCCTTCCCGATCGGCGAGCGCGCCGACGACCCGATGGCGATGTACCTCGCCGACCTGTGCACCATCCCGACCAACCTGGCGGGCAACGCGGCCATGTCCCTGCCCTGCGGCCTCGCCCCGGAGGACAACCTCCCGGTCGGCCTGCAGATCATCGCCCCGGCGATGCAGGACGACCGCCTTTACAAGGTGGGCGCCGCCGTCGAGGCCGCCTTCGTGGAAAAGTGGGGGCACCCGCTCCTGGAGGAGGCTCCGTCGCTGTGAGTGCACTGACCAAGGCCAAGGGCTTCAAGAAGTCCAAGTCCGGTACGTACCTGTCCATGGCCGCCACCGCGTTCGGCGCGTTCGGCGTCGCCAAGCGGCTGAAGAAGGCCCGCGCCGAGAAGGACACCCTGGTCCTGATCGACGCCACCGTGTCCGCCGCCGCGATCGTCACCGGCCTCGCCATCCTCTACCGCGAGCTGAAGCGGCTGGGCGACGACGACGTCCTGCTGGGCTGAGAGGGAAGTTTCACCGTGACCACCACGACCGACCTGGTGTCGTACGAGGACGCGCTGGCGTCGTACGACCCCGTCATGGGCCTCGAGGTCCATGTCGAACTCGGCACCAGGACCAAGATGTTCTGCGGCTGTTCGACCGCGCTCGGCGCCGAGCCGAACACCCAGACCTGTCCCATCTGCCTCGGCATGCCCGGCTCGCTCCCGGTCATGAACAGGACCGGCGTCGAGTCCGCCATCAAGATCGGTCTCGCGCTGAACTGCGAGATCGCCGAGTGGTGCCGCTTCGCCCGGAAGAACTACTTCTATCCGGACATGCCGAAGAACTTCCAGACCTCCCAGTACGACGAGCCGATCGCCTTCAACGGCTACCTCGACGTGCAGCTGGAGGACGGCGAGACCTTCCGCGTGGAGATCGAGCGCGCCCACATGGAGGAGGACACCGGCAAGTCCACCCATGTGGGCGGCGCGACGGGCCGTATCCATGGCGCCCAGCACTCGCTGCTGGACTACAACCGCGCCGGCATCCCGCTCATCGAGATCGTCACCAAGCCGATCGTCGGCGCGGGCGAGCGTGCGCCGGAGGTCGCCAAGGCGTACGTCCGTGAGCTGCGCGAGCTGATCCGCGCGCTCGGCGTCTCCGAGGCCCGTATGGAAATGGGCCAGATGCGCTGCGACGTGAACCTGTCGCTGATGCCGAAGGGCGCCGACAAGTTCGGCACCCGCAGCGAGACGAAGAACGTCAACTCGCTGCGCTCCGTGGAGCGTGCGGTGCGCTTCGAGATCCAGCGCCACGCGGCCGTGCTCGGCGACGGCGGCACGGTGATCCAGGAGACCCGCCACTTCCACGAGGACACCGGCTCCACCACCTCGGGCCGTGTGAAGGAAGAGGCGGAGGACTACCGGTACTTCCCCGAGCCCGACCTGGTCCCGGTGGCCCCCTCCCGCGAGTGGGTCGAGGAACTGCGCGCCGCCCTCCCGGAGCTGCCGCTGGTCCGCCGCAACCGGCTCCGCGAGGAGTGGGGCGTCTCCGCCACCGACATGCAGGCGATCCTCAACGCCGGTGCCCTCGACCCGATCGTCGCCACCATCGAGGCCGGCGCCGACGCCGCGGCCGCCCGCAAGTGGTGGATGGGCGAACTGGCCCGCAGCGCCAACGAGTCGGGCAAGGCCCTCGACGAACTGGCCATCACACCGCAGCAGGTGGCCCGCGTCACCGAACTGGTGGCCTCCGGCGACCTGAACGACAAGCTGGCCCGTCAGGTCATCGAAGGCGTCCTCGCGGGCGAAGGCACCCCGGACGAGGTCGTCGACAAGCGCGGTCTGAAGGTCGTCTCCGACGAGGGTGCGCTCGGTGCGGCGGTCGACGAGGCCATCGCCGGCAACCCGGCCGTCGCGGACAAGATCCGTGGCGGCAAGGTGGCCGCGGCCGGCGCCCTGGTCGGCGCGGTCATGAAGGCCACGCGCGGCCAGGCGGACGCGGCCCGCGTCAAGGAACTGATCCTTCAGAAGCTGGGCGTCAGCGAGGGCTGACGACCGGCAGGGCCCGCAGGGGGATGCATCGACCTGGATGCATCCCCCTCGGCATGTGCTCAGAGACGGCGCCCCACGACCCGTACGAAGCCCAGGGCGCGGCCCTGGTCGACGCGCAGCATCTCGGCGCACTGGCCGGCCATCCTGATGTGGAAGTCGTCCGTGCTGTGCTCCGCCACGACCTCGCACCACAGCAGCCAGTCGCGCCAGCCGTCGGTGAGCCAGTCGGCGGCCTCGACCTCCACGGCGCCGCTGCGGGTCCAGTGGCGCCGCCACCAGGCGGCCGAGTGGAAGCACCAGAAGTCCGGCTCCCAGAACCGCTGCAGCTGCTCCGGCGGCGCGGTGCCGTCGATCTCCTCGCGCAGTGCCGGTACGACGACACCGATCCGCCCGCCGGGCTTCAGCAGCCGGGTCAGCGTCGGCAGGTAGAGATCGTTCGTGCCGAAGTACTGGTACGCGTCGACGGAGACGATCGCGTCGAAGCTTCCCTCGCCGAACGGCAGGTCGTGCGCCTCGGCGAACACGGGCAGCACCCGGTCGGCGACGCCCGCCTCGGCGATGCGCGGGGCGTTCTCGTCGGGCTTGACCCACAGGTCGGCGGCGGTGACCTGGACGTCGTACTCCCTGGCGAGGAACACGGACGTCATGGCCCGGCCGCAGCCGAGGTCGAGGACGCGGGCGCCGGGGCCCAGCTCCGCCAGGCCGAGCGCGGGGGCCAGCCACTCCAGCAGCCACAGCGCGTGCGGGCCCATCTGGTTCTCGATGGTCCAGCGGGCGTCGTAGCGGCTGCTGCGCGGGTAGTGGGCGTGGGTCAGCCGCCTAGTGAGGTCGTCGGTCGTGCTCGATGTGATGTCGGACATCGGTGAACGGGCTCCTTGAGTCCTGGGAAGAGGAACGGGATGCGTAGGAGCTCGGTCGGACCGTCAAACAATGCACCTGCTTCGGTCGGCGGCGATGTGCCGGGAACGACGGACGGCCGGGACGCTAGCAGCCGGGATACCGCCCCGCATCCGGTTTTTGCGGCGGTACGCGCTACGCTCGCGCGCCATGAGTGGACGCGCTGATTCCGAAACGCCTTCCGAGGCGGTCGAGGAGGTTTCCGAGACGGCCGAGGCGGAGGACGCCGGCGACCCGGCGCAGGAGGCGCGGCGGGCCCGCTGGGCGGCGGCGGGCACCGGGGCGCTGCTGGCCCTCGTGGGGCTGGCCGCGGCGGTGCTCCGGGTCACGGACGCGGCGCCGGTGCTCGTCCCGGCCGCGTACGCCGTCGGGGCCGGCGTGTGCGCGCTGGCGGCGCTCCTCGGGTCGCGGGGACGCACCCGGAGGGCGTTGTGGCTGTTGGTCGGCGGGGTGATGGTGATGGCGCTGGGGGACCAGTTCGACTGACGGGCGACAGACATCGTCCGATTGTCCTGTGAGGTCTCTCCCACTTCTGTGAATAGCCACACCAAACGACCAAATGATCAGTTCTGCCTGCAAGAGTGGCGGTGCATTGCTCATGCGTTCTTTGCGGGCTGTTCAGTTCATGGACGACTGTTCCCGGTCAAAGATCCACACATCGTCACTCCGGGAGCTCGTTCGTGGCAGCCCTTGCGCGTTGGTGTGTTCGGCACCGCCTGGTCACCGTTCTGCTCTGGCTCGTCGCCTTCGGCGGGGTTACCGCGGCCGCCGCCGCCACCGGCACGGCGTACTCGAACGACTACAACGTTCCCGGTACCGAGTCGGGCCGGGCCGACGAGCTGCTGCAGGAGAACTTCCCCGACCTCGGCGGTGCGAGCGGCACGGTGGTCTGGCACACCCAGTCCGGCACCGTGCGCGCCGCCGATGTCGAACAGACGATGACCCGCACCCTGGACGACATCGCGGAACTGCCCGGCGTGGCCTCCGTGGTGAGCCCCTACGACGGCCAGGGCGCGGGCCGGATCAGCGCGGACGGACGGACTGCCTACGCCGCCGTCGCCTTCGAGGACCAGGCCCAGGACGTCAAGGAGTCCGAGGCGCAGGCCGTCGTGGACACCGCCAAGGCGGCTCGGGCCGACGGACTCCAGGTGGAGCTGGGCGGGACCGCCATCGGCCTCACCGACTCCTCCGGCGGGCACCTCGCCGAGGTCGTCGGCGTGGTCGTCGCCGCGGTCGTGCTGTTCCTCGCCTTCGGTTCCCTCGCCGCCTCCCTGCTGCCCATCGCTACCGCGCTGGTCGGTGTCGGCACCGCGTACGCCGGGATCGGACTGCTCGGACACGCCATGACCGTCGCCGACTTCGCGCCGATGCTCGGCATGCTGATCGGACTCGGCGTCGGCATCGACTACGCGCTGTTCATCGTCACGCGGCACCGGCGCGGACTGAAACGCGGCCTGAGCGTCACCGAGGCGGTCACCAATGCCGTGGCCACCACCGGACGCGCCGTCGTGTTCGCGGGTGCCACCGTTTGCATCGCCCTGCTGGGCATGCTGGTCCTCCGCCTCGGCTTCCTCAACGGCGTCGCCGTCGCGGCCTCGCTGACCGTGGTCCTCACCGTCGCGGCCTCCGTGACCCTGCTCCCGGCCCTGCTGTCCCTCATCGGGATACGCGCGCTCAGCCGCCGCGAGCGACGCCGGCTGGCCGAGCACGGCCCCGAGCCCGAACTGCCCACCGGGTTCGCCGCCCGCTGGTCCGCCTTCGTCGAACGGCACCCCAAGAAGCTCGGCGCCCTCGCGCTCGGCGTCGTCACGCTGCTCGCCCTGCCCACCCTCTCCCTCCACCTGGGCACCTCCGACCAGGGCAACAACTCCGAAACGACGACCACCCGCCAGGCGTACGACCTCCTGGCGGACGGCTTCGGACCCGGCGTCAACGGCCCCCTCACCCTGGTCACCGAGGTGCAGGGCGCCGAGGACCGGCTCGCTCTGGACAACCTCGACAGCACCCTGCGCGGCACCCAGGGCGTCGCCTCCGTGACGCCGGTGACCTACGACACCGGCGGCCACACCGCGTACCTCACCGTCGTACCGGAGTCCGCCCCGCAGTCGCAGAGCACCAGCGACCTCGTGGACCGGCTGCGCACCGAGGTGCTGCCGCGCGCCGAGACGGGCACCTCCCTCGACATGCAGGTCGGCGGCGTCACGGCCGGCTACGACGACTTCGCCGACGTCATCCTCGCGAAAATGCCGCTGTTCGTCGGCGTCGTCATAGGCCTGGGCTGTCTGCTGCTCCTGCTCGCCTTCCGGTCCGTCGTCATCCCGCTGAAGGCCGCCGCGATGAACATCGCCGCCGTCGCCGCCGCGTTCGGTGTGGTCGTCGCGATCTTCCAGTGGGGCTGGGGCGGCGAACTGCTCGGTCTCGGCCGCGCGGGCCCCATAGAACCCTTCCTGCCCGTGATCATGGTGTCGGTGCTCTTCGGGCTCTCCATGGACTACCAGGTCTTCCTGGTCAGCCGGATGTACGAGGAGTGGCTCGCGACCGGCGACAACCGGCGGGCCGTCCGCATCGGCCTCGCCGAGACCGGCCGTGTGATCAACTCCGCCGCGGTCATCATGATCTCGGTCTTCCTCGCCTTCGTCCTCAGCGGCGACCGGGTCATCGCGATGTTCGGCATCGCGCTCGCCGCCGCCGTCGCCGTCGACGCCTTCGTCCTGCGCACGCTCCTCGTCCCCGCCCTGATGCACCTGCTCGGCGGCGCCAACTGGTGGCTGCCGCGCCGGCTCGACCGGTGGCTGCCGCGGATCAGCATCGAGCCGCCGGAAAGCCGCGCGGAGCAGGAGAAGCTCGCGGACGTCGACGCCGAGCGGAATCAGCTCATGGGCGTCGTTCCCGAGCAGAAAAATCTCCGGAACGCCGATGCCGGACATGAGAAGCTCACGGACGTCGTCGACGCAACGGAGAAGGAGCAGCGGTCGGATGTACGCGATATCCCTGGGTGACGACGGAGCCCGACTGCGGCCCCTGGAGCCCTGGCACGCCGAGGAGTTCCTCGCCCACCTCGACCGCGGGCGGGACTTCATCACCCGGCACATCCCGTTCGGCGCGAACGCCACCGACCTCGACTCCGCGCGGGCCGTCCTTCAGACGTACGCCGACAAGCGGGCCGCGGACAGCGGCTCCCTGCACGGGATCTGGCTGGACGGCAAGCTCGTGGGCGGCGTCCTCTTCAGGATCTTCGACGCCGCGACCGGCGTCTGCGAGATCGGCTGCTGGCTGGAGCCCGCCGGGACCGGCAAGGGGCTCGTCACGCGCGCGTCCCGCATTCTCATCGACTGGGCGTTCGACGAGCGCGGTATGCACCGGGTGGAGTGGCACGCGGCGTCCGGCAACACGGCCAGCATCAACGTCGCCCGTAGGCTCGGCATGACCCGGGAGGGCGTGCTCCGTCAGACGTACCCCTGGCGGGGCGTACGCCAGGACTACGAGATCTGGGCCGTGCTCGCCCCCGAATGGCCTGAAGCACGCGCGCGTACCGCTCACAGCGATCATTAAGAGACTTCTCAGACTCCGTCCGTACGGTGCGTCGCATGGGAACCAAGACTGTGGACGAGACCGGCGCCGACACCGGCACCGAGGCGACGACCGACGTGGAGAAGGCCGAGGAGGCGGCGGACGCCACCACGACCGACGAAGCGACCGGCGGCACGACCGGCGCCGAGGACGGTGACGAGCAGCCCGAAGCGTCGCAGGAAGCCGGCCCCTCCGGTGTCGGCCAGGGTGCCGGAGCCGTCGTCTCGGCCGCGCTCGGCATCGTCTCGCTCACCGGCAGCTGGGTCGGCACCGTGGCCTCCGCGCGCGAGTCGCTCATCGGCCAACTGCAGACCTCGCAGTCCTCCAGCGTCGCCACCATGGTCAGGGAGGGCTACGGCGACGCCTGGAACGCCCAGGCCCTGTGGGCCGGCCTGTTCGCGCTGGCCGCGCTGATCGTCGGCGTCGTCGTCCTGGCCCGGCCCGCGTTCGGGGCCCCCGGCAAGCCGCAGGCCCCGTGGATCAAGTCGGTCGCCTGGGCGGGCGTCTCGCTCGGCGTCATCGGACTGCTGCTGGCCGTCCTCAAGTACACCGACGTACTCCTGGGCCTGTCCGCCACCGGCTGAGCCGACGCGGACCACGAGGGGTCCCCGGACGTCCTGAGTCACTGACGGACGTGCGAGGACCCCTTGTGCGTGTCGGCGTGCGGCTCAGGAGGCGAGTACGGCGCGGCCCTCGGCGATGATGGCCGCCAGCTCCTCGACCTCCTGCGGGGCGAGGGACGTCAGCGGCGGCCGGACCGGTCCGGCGTCGAGGCCCTCCAGGGTGACCCCGGCCTTCACCAGCGCCACCGCGTAGCCCGGAACCCGCCGGCGCAGCCGGACCAGGGGGTGGAAGAAGGCGCGCTGAAGCGCGTCGATCCGCTTCTGGTCGCCCTCCTCCACCGCGCGGTGGAAGGCGAGGGACACATCGGGCGCGAAGGCGAAGGCGGCCGACGAGTACAGCTCCACTCCCAGCGCCCGGTACGCCTGCTGGCTCGCCTCGGCCGTGGGCATGCCGTTGAAGAACTGGAACTGCTTGCCGGTCCCGTCGAGTGCGTCCCGTACGGCGGGGACGATCCGCGCGACGAGATCGAGGTCGCCGGTTCCGTCCTTCAGACCCATGACGGTGGGCAGCTGGGCGACCTCCGCCGCCGAGTACTCGTCGAAGCGCGCGTTGGCCCGGTTGTAGACGATCACCGGCAGAGCGGTCTCCCCGGCGACCTCCCGGGTGTAGGCGACGAGTCCGGTGGCCGGTGCCTCGACCAGGTAGGGCGGCATGAGCAGCAGGCCGTCCGCGCCGGCCTCGGCCGTGGCCCGCGCGAACCGCCTGGCCGGACCGAGTGCGCCGCCGGCCCCGGCGTACACCGGGACGCGTCCCCCCACCGCGTCGACGGCGCTCCGCACGACCGCGGTGAACTCCTCGACGTCCAGGGCATGGAACTCGCCGGTGCCGCAGGCGACGAACACTCCGCCCGGGCCGGCGTCGACCCCGGCCGCGATGTGCCGGCGCAGGGCGTCGAGGTCGACGTCACCGGTCGCGGTGAACGGGGTGACGGGGAAGAAGAGAACGCCTTCGAGCATGGGTGGTTTCCTACTCATCGTGAGGGACAGCGCGGGCGGGGGACGGGGGTGCTGCGGCGAGGCTTCCGGCTGCCGCCGGGGCGCGGACCACGTTGCTGAGCGCGTCGCCTCGCTCCAGCCGGTCGATGTTGTCGGCGATCTCTGTCGCGCGGGCGGCGAAGGTGTCGGCCGTGTGGCCCGAATGGTGCGGGGTCATCAGCACGTTCGGCAGGTCGTGGAAGGGCAGCCGGCTGGGCGCCTCGGGAGGGCCCGACCACCACACGTCCAGCGCGGCACCGGCGATGGTGCCCGAGTTCAGCGCTTCGTAGAGCGCCTCCTCCTGCACCACCGGCCCCCGGGCCACGTTGACCAGCAGGGCCTCGGGGCCCATCGCCGCCAGTTCGGCCGGGCCGATCAACCCCTGGGTGGCGGCGTTCAGGGGGACGGTGACCACCACGACGTCGGAGTTGGCGAGGAGTTCGGGCAGCCGGTCGTCGCCGCCGACCCAGTCGGGCCGCAGATCCGCCGGGAACGGCGCGGAGGGGTCACGCCGTACGGCGCGGACCCGCAGGCCGACCGCCTGGCACAGCCGGGCGACCTCGGTGCCGGTCTCGCCGAAACCGATGATGCCCACCCGGCGGCCCCGCAGCGTGGTCCCGAAGGGAAGTCCGGGATCGACCGCCACATTGCGCCAGTGTCCGGCGCGCAGCGCGCGGTCGGCTCCCAGGACGTCGCGGGAGAGCATCAGGACGGACATGAGCACGTGCTCGGCGATGGAACGGCCGTGGTGGTGGGTGGTGGCGACCGTGACCCCCGGGTGGAGCGCGTCCAGCGGGATGCCGTCGTAGCCGGCGCCGACGACATGGACGAGCCGCAGCCGTCCGGCGCGGCGTGCGTCCTCGGCCCGCAGCCTGGAGCCGACGTAGACGTCGACGTCGGCGATGGCCTCGGAGAGCCGCGCCGCGTCCAGGTCGAAGACCTCCAGCCAATCGTGCTGCCCCCGCGTGGAGGCCTTGAGCCGGTCGTGGAAGCGGCTCAGGATGCGGTGGTTGAGCATGATGCGCATGAGCCGCTCACCACCCGGCGGGTCTTGATGGAGCCTGAGGTCCGTGCCATGCATGCCATCCTCATATGTAGTCGGCGTTCTCATTTGTAGACAGCCGCGAGCGACGGTGTCAATGGGCGGCCTCCGGCACCGAGGTGGGTGGGACCCCGATCCGGGCGCCGGTCGCGGCGGCCGTCACGTCGCCGCCGTGGTCGCGCAAGTATGTGACGGAATCGGGCAGTTCGTGCAGTCGCACGGTGTGGTAGAGCCCGGCCGGGGGCCGCTCCAGGCCGGAGATGCAGGGGCGCCGGCAATGATTTCGGTCGTAGTGCCGGGAATGGGTATGTGATCTTCTGTCTTCGTCGCCGGACCCGGGGACGCGCGGCACGGACGGTCGGGACGGGCCGGCGTGCGGGGCGGATCCGATCCTGCGCATCTCTTGACGCTGCCACGGTGCCGGTTTAGCTTCGGCGTTCACAGATGCGGACCGGGTGCGCAAGTGTAGACAGCTCCTCGCAGTCGCCCGTACATGGAACGCGACACATCAGCACTCACCGGAGACGAGCCGACGATGAAGTTCTCCGTTTCCCCCCTCCCGCCCGCCGGACGAAGGCGGCCCCGCGCGACGACTGCGATGCTCCTGGCGGGCACGGTGCTGTTGTCCAGCGGCTGCGCTGTGGCGGGCAGCGCCGCCGGTGACTCCGGCCGCGCCGACGGCCGCACGCTGCGGGTGGTGCTCACTCAGGAACCACCGACGCTGGAACCCTGCGAGGCCTCACTGACCGGCACCGGCGTCGTCGTCCGGTCCAACATCACCGAGCCGCTCGTCGAACGCGACCCGGACTCCGGCGAACTGCACCCCCTGCTCGCCACGGGCTGGAAGCAGACGGACGAGCGCACCTGGACCTTCGACATGCGCACCGGGGTGACCTTCCAGAACGGGGAGCCGTTCACCGCCGAGGACGCCGCCTTCTCCATCGACCGGGCGGTCAACTCCGACCTCGCCTGCAACGTCGAGGGCTATGTCTTCGGTGACGAGGACCTCGAGGTGAAGGCGGAGAGCGACACGCGGCTGACCGTCACCACCGAGCAGCCCGACCCGATCCTGCCGCTGCGCCTGAGTTTCGTGGAGATCGTGCCGCGCACGACCGACGCCGAGGCCAAGGTCCGTATCCCCATAGGCACCGGCCCCTACGCCGTCGGCTCCTGGCAGCCCGGAGCGGCGATCTCCCTCGACCGCTACGACGACTACTGGGGCGAGGCCCCGGCCTTCCCCCGGGCCCGCTACGTCTGGCGGAGCGACGCGAGCGTCCGGGCCGCCATGATCGACAAGGGTGAGGCGGAGATCGCCGTGGCCCTCGACCCCATCGAGGCGGACAAGGACACGACGGCCTCCTACCCCAACAACGAGACGACCGCGCTGCGGCTGGACGGCCGCGAGCCGCCGCTCGACGACCACCGGGTGCGCCGGGCCGTCGACCTGGCCGTGGACCGCGAGGGCATCATCGAGGCCCTGCTCGGCGGACTCGCCGAACCGGCCGGCCAGCTGGTCCCGCCCGGCGTGGTGGGACACGGCGACGAGATCCGGCCGACCCCGCAGAACGTGGCCCGGGCCAAGGCCCTGATCGAGGAGGCCAGGGCCGACGGTGTGCCCGTCGACCGGCAGATCACCCTGGTCGCCCGCAACGGCATGTTCTCCGGGGTGTCGGAGACCGCTGAGGCCCTCCAGTACCAGATGCAGCAGATCGGGCTGAACGTACGAGTCCGTATGGCCGACACCGCCACCCAGCTCCAGTACCAGCTCCGGCCGCTGCCCAAGGGGGTCGGCCCCATCGCCCTGCTGATCATGCACGGCAACCAGGCCGGTGACGCGGCCTTCACCACGAGCCAGTACCTGCTGAGCGACGGCCCGCAGTCCACCTTCGGCACCGAGGAGCTCGACCGGCGCATCGCCGACGCGGGCGCGCTCTCCGGCGAGGAGCGCCAGAAGGCCTTCGCCGATCTGCTCGCCGACCAGAACAAGACGGTCGTTCAGTACACCCATCTGGCCCACATGAGCGGACTGCTCGGTCTGTCACCGTCCATCCGGTACGAGCCGAACTCCGCCACCGGCGACGAGATGCGGCTGGCAGAGGTCAGCCCGGCGAAGGCGGCACAGCACTGACATGGTTACCTTTCTGCGCAAACGCATCCTCTCCAGCGCCATCCCCCTGGTGTGCGTGGTGCTGGGCGTGTTCTTCCTGGCCCGGATGACCGGGGACCCGGTCGACCTCTACCTCCCGCTGAGCGCCACCGCCGAGCAGCGCGCGGAGTTCTCCGCCGCGCAGGGCTTCGACCTCTCCATCCCGGCACAGCTGTGGAACTACCTCGTCGACGCCGTGCACCTGGACTTCGGCACCTCGCTCAGGACCGGTCAGTCCGCGACCGAGATGGTGCTGGACGCCATCCCCGTCACCCTGCAGCTCGCCGGTGTGACCATGCTGCTGGCGATCACCGGAGCGGTACTGATCGGCAGCCTGGCCGCCCACCGGCCCAACTCCCTGGTCGACCGGATCGCCAGCCTGCTGTCGATGACGGCCGCCAGCATCCCCGACTTCTGGTTCGCCGTCATGGGCGTACTGGTCTTCGGCGTGAGCCTCGCCTGGCTGCCCACCTCGGGCACCCTGGGCGGACCCGAGGTCTGGGTCCTGCCCATCGCGACCCTGCTGATCCGCCCGTTCGGTGTGCTCGTCCAGGTGGTGCGCGGCAGCATGGTCTCCGCGCTCTCCGCCCCCTACGTCAAGATCGCCCGGAGCAAGGGCGCCACGCCCCGCCGGGTGATCTTCGGCCACGCCCTGCGCAACGCGGTGACGCCCGTGCTGACCGTGGCCGGTGACCTGACGGTGGGCCTGGTCAACGGCGCCGTGATCGTGGAGACGATCTTCGGCTGGCCCGGCATCGGCAAACTCATGATCGACTCCATCCTGCAGCGCGACTTCGCGGTCCTCCAGGCGGCCGTTCTGCTCACCGCGGTGACCATCTTCGCGCTGAACATTCTGGTCGACGTCTGCCATGCGCTGACCGACCCCCGAGTGCGTCAGGCGGTGCCGGCGTGAGCGAAGGAAGCAGCATGACCACAGCAGAGACCTCCGCCGAGGACGAAGCCGCCCCCGGGCACGACACCGCTCCCGCCCGGAACCGTCCGCCGCGCTGGTGGCGGCTGCTCGGCCGGGACCGCGCCGCGGCCGCCGGAGCCGTCGTCCTCACCCTGGTCGCCCTCGTCGCCCTCTTCGGCCGGCTGTTCATCGGCGACCACGCACAGCGCCAGGACCTGGACGCCTCCCTGCGCCCGCCGTCCCTGAGCGACGGGGTGTACGGGCTGCTCGGCACCGACGTCCTCGGCCGCAGCGTGCTGGCGCGCCTGGTCGACGCGGCGGCGACGACCCTGTCCGTGGCCGTCCCCGCGGTGCTGTGCTCACTCGTGATCGGATCGGCCCTCGGCCTGTGGGCCGGCTACCACGGGGGACGCCGGGAGAGCCTGGTGATGCGCGTCGCCGACGTCATCCTCAGCTTCCCCTCCCTGCTCATCGCGGTGGTCGTGCTCTACGTCTTCTCGCCCTCCGCGCTGAACATCGTGCTGATCCTCACCGTGGCCCGCATCCCGGTGTATCTGCGCACCTCCCGGGCGGAGGCGGCCGAGCTCAGGAGCCGGCTGTTCGTCGACGCGGCCCGCACCTTCGGCACACCCGGCCGGCACATCATCCACCGGCACATCCTGCCGATCGCCCTGCCGACGCTGCTGACCGTCGCCACCCTCGACTTCTGCTTCGTGATGCTCACCGAGTCCTCGCTGAGCTTCCTGGGCATCGGAATCCAGCCCCCGGACGTCAGCTGGGGCCTGATGGTCGCCCAGGGCCGGCAGTACCTCCAGACCGCCTGGTGGATCACGGTGCTGCCCGGACTCGCCATCGTGCTCACCACGGTGTCCGCCACGCTGCTCGCCGCGTGGGCCCGTATCGCCACCGACCCCGCCCAGCGCTGGCGTCTGACGCTGCCCCGCAAGCGCCGCGGTGCCTCCGCCGCCGTTCCTCCGGAGATGATCCCGTGACGACCACTTCCGCCCCCGCCCTCGACGTCGAAGGGCTGTGCGTGGACCTGAGCACGCCCTCCGGGACGGTACGCGCCGTGGACGGCGTCAGCTTCAGCGTCCGCCACGGCCGCACCCTCGCCCTGCTGGGCGAGTCCGGCTGCGGCAAGTCGATGACCGCGCTGTCGGTGGTGGGACTGCTCGACCCCGCGGCCTCCGTGACCGGCGGCGCCGTACGGGTCAGGGGCAAGGACACCCTGCGGCTGAGCCCGGCCGAACGCCGCAAGCTGGCCGGCCCCGTCCTGTCCATCGTCTTCCAGGACGCCCTGACCGCCCTCAACCCGGTGCAGCCGGTGGGCCGGCAGATCGGCGAGCCGTTCCGCATCCACCGCGGACTGAACCGGCGGCAGGCCGGGAGAAGGCGATCGAGCTGATGACCCGCGTGGGCATCCCCGAGCCCAGGCAGCGGGCCAAGTCCTATCCGCACCAGTTCTCCGGAGGCATGCGCCAGCGGCTGCTGATCGCGATGGCCGTCGCCCTCGACGCCGACGTCCTCATCGCCGACGAGCCGACCACCGCGCTCGACGTCACCGTGCAGGCACAGATCATGCGGCTGCTGCGGGACCTCCAGGACGAGCGGGACATGGCCGTCGTACTGATCACCCACGACCTGGCCGTGGTCGCCCAGCGCGCCGACGACGTGGTCGTGATGTACGCCGGCACGGTCGTGGAGCAGGGAACGGTGCACGACGTCTTCACCTCCCCCCGCCACCCCTACACCCGCGGACTGCTCGACTCGGTCCCCGAGGACGCCGAGCGCGGACGCCCGCTCCCCGCCGTCCCCGGCAGCCCGCCCGAGCTGAGCGCGGTGCCGCCCGGCTGCGTGTTCCAGGCCCGCTGCCCGCTGGTGCGGGAGCGATGCGTCCGGGAACGGCCGTCCCTGCGCAGCGCGGGCGACGGACGTTCGGCCGCCTGCCACTTCTCCGAGGAGCTCGACCGTGCCTGAGTCCCGCGCCACCACCGCCACCCCCGGACCCCGGGCCGAGGGAGCCAACGGACCCCCGCCGCTGCTCGAAGTCCGCGGTGTCACCAAGAGCTTCGGCAGCGGCCGGCGCCGGCTGACCGCCCTGGACGGAGTGGACATCCAGCTCGGCCGGGGACAGACACTCGGGCTCGTCGGCGAGTCCGGCTGCGGCAAGTCCACCCTGGCCCGGGTGCTGCTCGGGCTGGAACGACCCGACGCGGGCACCGTGCGGTACGACGGCGTCGACCCCTTCGCCCTGCGCGGCAAGGAGCTGCTGAACTGGCGCCGCCGCGTCCAGATGGTCTTCCAGGACCCCTACGCCTCGCTCAACGCCCGTATGTCGGCCGCCGATCTGATCGGCGAGCCCTGGCGCACCCACCGGGACGTCGTACCGGACGCCAAGGCCCGTGAGAAGCGGATCCGTGAACTGCTGTCCCTGGTCGGGCTGCGGGAGAGCGACGCCCACCGCTACCCCAACGAGTTCTCCGGCGGGCAGCGCCAGCGCATCGGCATCGCCCGCGCCCTGGCCCTGGACCCCGACCTCATCGTGTGCGACGAGCCGGTCTCCGCCCTGGACCTGTCGGTGCAGGCGCAGGTCCTCAACGTGCTCTCGGAACTCCAGTCGCGCCTCGGCGTCGCCTATGTGTTCATCTCCCACGACCTGTCCGTCGTGCGGTACCTCTCCGACCGGGTGACGGTGATGTACCTGGGCAAGGTCATCGAACACGGCGAGACCGAGGACGTGTTCGAACGCCCGCAGCACCCCTACACAGCCGCGCTGATGTCGGCCGCACCGGTCCTGGACACCTCCCACGCCAACCACGACCAGGAGATCCAGCTCAAGGGCGAGATCCCCTCGCCCTTCGACATCCCGTCCGGCTGCCGCTTCCGCACCCGGTGCCCACGCGCCGAGGACCGGTGCGCCACCGAGGCACCGCCGGCCGTCGTCCGCGAGCCGGAGGGCGCGGGCGACGCCCACACCGCGCTGTGCCACTTCCCGCTGGAGGCGCGGTCTGCGTGGGCATGACCGGCGGGGAGTTCGCCCCACTGGTGGCGCAGCAACTTGGGGCCGGGCCGGGGGCTTAGCCGGGGACTTAGGAGGTGCCTGGCGTACCGGTGACCGTACTAAGTGCCTTCCAAGGCCCCGAGCCCGCCGAAGATACGGAACTCTCCCGATGTGGCGGACCCTCCTGGGAAACGAAGGTGGAGGCATCGCAATGAGCGATACCGCACACCGACCTTTCCAGGGAGAAGAGATGTACGAGTACGAGCTCCAGCAGCTTCGCTCCGCCGAGCTGATCCGCCGGGCCGAGCACGAGCGGCTGGTCCGCGAAGCCATACGCAGCGGCCGCGCCGCCCGCCGGGAAGCAGCCGAACGCGCCGCCGCGAACGAGGCGCATATCCGCCGCCCACGACGGCACCGGTCCCCACGCACCGCGTGAGCGCCGCAGGGCCGGCAGACGGGCCGAGGGACGGACGCCACCGCGGGAAAACCGGTGCCGCGTTGTCAGACCCCCGTGCGATGCTCGGACTTGTGGAGACCAGGTCCGTCAGTCCCGTCTTTGTAGGCCGTACCGAGGAGTTGGACACGCTGAACGACGCGCTCGCCCGCGCTGCCGCGGGCGAGCCGCAGGCGTTGCTGGTGGGCGGTGAGGCCGGCGTCGGCAAGACCCGCCTCGTCGAGGAGTTCGCCACCGCCGCCGGCCGCAAGGGCGCCGTCGTCGCGCTGGGCGGCTGTGTCGAGATCGGCGCCGACGGGCTGCCCTTCGCCCCGTTCTCCACCGCACTGCGCGCCCTGCGCCGTGAACTGCCGGACGAGCTGGCCGCCGCTGCCGCCGGGCAGGAGGAGGAACTGGCCCGGCTGCTCCCCGAGTTGGGTGAGACGGGCACCGGCCGGCCCGACGAGGAGGGCATGGCCCGCCTCTTCGAACTCACCGCCCGCCTGCTGGAACGCATCGCTGCCGACCGCACGGTCGTCGTCGCCCTGGAGGACCTGCACTGGGCCGACGCCTCCACCCGTCACCTCCTCGCCTACCTCTTCCGCACCCTGCGCACCGGCCGCCTCGTCGTCCTCGCCACCTACCGCTCCGACGACATCCACCGCCGCCATCCGCTGCGTCCCCTGCTGGCCGAACTCGACCGGCTGCGCACGGTCCAGCGCATCGAACTCGCCCGCTTCAACCGCGCGGAGGTCGCCTGCCAGATCGCCGGCATCCACGCCGCCGAACCGGACCCAGCCCAGGTCGACGAGATCTTCCAACGCTCCGACGGCAACGCCTTCTTCGTCGAGGAACTCGCCGTCGCCGCCCACGAGGGCTGCCACACCGGCCTCACCGACTCCCTGCGCGATCTGCTCCTGGTGCGCGTGGAGACGCTGCCCGAGAGCGCCCAGCGGGTCGCCCGCATCGTCGCCGAGGGCGGCTCCACCGTCGAGTACCGGCTGCTGGCCGCCGTCGCCGGCCTCGCCGAGGACGACCTCATCGAGGCCCTGCGTGCGGCGGTGAACGCCAACATCCTGCTCGCCACACCCACCGGCGACGGCTACCGCTTCCGCCACTCCCTGGTCCGCGAGGCCGTCGCCGACGACCTGCTGCCCGGTGAGCGCTCCCGTCTCAACCGCCGCTACGCCGAAGCCCTGGAGGCCGACCCGGGCCTCGTCCCCGCCGACCAGCGCGTCATGCGCCTGGCCAGCTACTGGTACCACGCGCACGACGCCGCCAAGGCCCTGCCCGCCGTCCTCGACGCCTCCGTCGCCGCCCGCCGCCGGCACGCCTACTCCGAGCAACTCCGGCTCCTGGAGCGCGCGATGGAACTGTGGGACCCCGCCCCCGAGGACGTCCGGGCCGCACTGCGCCCCGCCGGCTACACCGACGTGTACCGCGCTCCGGACGGCGGAGATCAGGCGACCACTGCGCTGCGCTACCTCGACCTGCTGGCGGCGGCCACCGTCGCAGGCCGCTTCTGCGGAGAACGCGAACGAGCCCTGAAGATCACCAAGCGGGCGCTGCGCCTGCTGGAGGACGAGGACGACCCGCTGCTCGCCGCCTGGTTCTGGGTCCAGCGCTCCCGCCTGGTCCAGGCGAAGGCCCGCGACGACGGCTGGAAGGAACTGGCCACCGCCCAGGAACTGGTCCGCGGACTGCCGCCCTCCGAAGTACACGCCGAGGTCCTGACCAACGTCGCCACCTGGTCCATGCTGCACCAGCCCGGCGTCGAGGCCCTCGCCGCCGCCGAGCGCGCCGTGGAGTACGCGCGCATGGTCGAGGCCCGCGAGGTCGAGCTGAACGCCCGCGTCACCCGTGGCGTCCTCCTCGTCGACGCCGGCGACATCGAAGCGGGGCTCGCGGAGATGTACGAGGTCAAGGAGCAGTCCCTCGCCGGGTCCTTCACCCATGTCGCCGGCCGTACGTACGTCAACCTCCCGTCCGAACTCGAAGCCGTCGGCCGCTCCCTGGAAGCCGCCGGGATCCTGGAGGAGGGAACCGGGTTCGCCCGGAAGTACGGCCTGCTGGACACCGAGGCGTGGGTGTGGAGCAACCTCTCCGACTCGCTGTTCTCACTGGGCCGTTGGGACGAGTCCGCCGAGGCCGCGTCGAACGCGGTGCGCCGAGGCCAGAGCGCCAAGCCCCAGGGCACGGCCGCCCTGTGCCTGGCCCATGTCGCCCTGGCCCGCGGCGACGCCGCCGAAGCCGGCCGCCAACTGGCCGCCGCACACGGCTATTTCGGCACCCACGACCCCATGCCCCAGCAGTGGCTCCCCCTGGCCTTCATCGCCATCGGCGTCGCCGCCTCGGAAGGCCGCATCATGGACGCCCGTGACCGACTCGACCGCGCCCTCGACGCCGGCATCCCGCCCGGCACCCAGCGCTACGGCTGGAAGCTGCTGCTCGCCGCCGCCACCGCCGAGGCCGACAGCCGCAACCTGCCCGCCGCCCGGCAGGGCCGCGAAGAAGCCCTGGAACGCATCTTCAGCACCGTCAAGCGTCTCGCCACCGGCGCGCCCATCTGGGCCGCCCACGAAAAGTGGGTGCGTGCCGAGCTCCAGCGCGCCGAGGGCATCGCCGGCCCGGACACCTGGTCCGAGGTGGTCACGGCCTTCGAACGCCTGGAACGCCCCTACGACCTTGCCCGTGTCCGCCACCGCCTCGCCGAGGCGCTCCTCACCGCCGGGGGAGAGGACGACCGCGACCGTGCCACGGAGCTGCTCCGCCTCGCCCACGCCGTCGCCGACCGCCTCGGCGCGCGCCCCCTCGCCGACGCCGTCGGCCTGCTCGCCCAGCGCGCCCGCCTCAGCCTCCGCCAGGCCCCGCAGCAGTCGCCCGCCGCCGATCCGGTCCAGGCCCTCGGCCTCACCAGCCGGGAACGCGACGTCCTCCGCCTGGTCTCCATCGGCCGCACCAACCGCCAGATAGCGGAGGAACTCTTCATCTCCCCGAAGACGGCCAGCGTCCACGTCTCCAACATCCTCGGCAAGCTCGGCGTCTCGGGGCGCGGCGAGGCGGCGGCACTGGCGCATCGGCTGGGCCTCTTCCCGTCCGAAACCCTCAGCGCTCCAACGGCAGGGTGAGGCTTACGCTGGGGATCAACCGGCCGAGGGAGGCCCTGTGTTCAACGTCTTCGAGGAACTGTTCGCGCCCGGCCGCAAACACACCCGCGACGAGCAGAACCGTCTGGAGCTGACCCGGGAGGACGTGGGCGACGGGGATCCAGGACGCGGCCCGATCGACCTGTCGTCCGGGAAAGTCGTCGTACGCCCGCCCGAGCCGTCCGAGCAGGAGCCGGCGGCGGACTGAGGCGCCGTACTCAGCTCACCTCCACCTCCAGGATCCGGTCGTCCCCGCCCTCGGGGGACCCCCGTCCGTCCGTCTCGCTGGTCACCAGCCAGAGCTTGTTGCCGCCCGCCGAGACCACCGTGCGCAGCCGGCCGTACTCGCCCTCCAGGAAGGCCTGCGGGTCGGCCGACGCCTCCGTCCCGTTCAAGGGGATGCGCCACAGACGCTGGCCGCGCAGGCCGGCCATCCACAGGGAACCCTCGGCATACGCGATGCCGCTGGGGGAGGCCTCGTCCGTGGCCCACTGGGCTATCGGGTTGTGGAACCCGGCCTCGTCGGAGGTGCCCTCGACCTCCGGCCAGCCGTAGTTGTCGCCCGGCTTGATCGCGTTCAGCTCGTCCCAGGTGTCCTGGCCGAACTCCGCGGCGAACAGCCGCTGCTTGTCGTCCCAGGCGAGGCCCTGCACATTGCGGTGGCCGTACGAGTACACCGGGGAGTCCGGGAACGGGTTGCCCGGTGCCGGTTCGCCCTCCGGGGTCATGCGCAGGATCTTGCCGCCCAGGGACTCCCGGTCCTGGGACAGGCCCTCCTCGCCGCTCTCGCCCGTGCCCGCGTACAGCATCCTGTCCGGGCCGAAGGCGATCCGGCCACCGTTGTGGATGAAGCCCTTGGGGATGCCCCGGAATATCGTGTCCGGCGCGCCCAGCTGTTCACCGGAGGGCTTCTGCTCGTTGTACAGCATGCGGACGATGCGGTTGTCCGAGGCCGAGGTGAAGTACGCGTAGACCATGCGGTCCGAGGCGTAGTCGGGGGAGACGGCGAGGCCCATCAGGCCGCCCTCGCCGGCCGGTGACACCCCCGGCACCTCGCCCAGCTCGGTCTTCCGGCCCGTCTCGGTGTCGACCCGAGTGATCGTGCCCCCGTCGCGGGAGGAGACGAGGAGGTCGCCGTCGGGGAGGGCAGCAAGCCCCCAGGGGCTGTCCAGGTCCTCGGTCACCGTGCGTACGACCTCGGCCGAACCCTTGGCGGGCGGGGTCTCCTCGGCGGCCTGACCCGGGGGCGGCGACTGCGCGGCCGTACTGCTCGGTGTGGTGTCTCCTCCACCGCCGGGGGAACCCCCTCCCTCGTCGTCGGAGGAGCAGCCGGCCGTCAGCAGGAGTGCGGCCGCGGCCAGTACGGCCGTCACAGCTCGACGTTGCACGATCATGGTCCCTTCGACGCGGCGGGTTCTACTTGTCATACACCGCTCGCGCCCCACAGGTTCCCGATCACCCGATCCCGAACCAGCAAATCAGGAACCCGCAGGTCAGGAACCCGCAGGTCAGGATCATTCCCACGATCCCTGCGCCCGCGGCAGCCCCGACACCTCCGTCAGGTCCCGGGCCGACAGGCACAGCCGGGCCGCGTCCGCGTTCTCCGTCACCCAGCGCTCCTGCTTGGTCCCCGGCACCGCAACCACGTGCCGGCCCTGCGCCACCACCCACGCCAGCGCCACCTGGGCCGGCGTGACGTGCTCGCCGTGCCGGGCCGCCACCCGGCGCAGGCCGGCCACGATCGGCTGGTTCGCCGCCATCATCTCGGCGGTGAAGCGGGGGTGGCGGGCGCGCATGTCGTCGGGCTCGAAGCCCTCGCCGGGCGTCAGCGTGCCGGTCAGGAAGCCGTTGCCGAGCGGCATCGCGGCCAGGAAGCCGATGCCGCGCGCCTCGCACCACGGCAGCAGCGTGTCCAGCGCCTCCGGTGACCACACCGACAGCTCCGCCTCCACCGCGCTCACGGGGAAGACCTGCTGCACCCGCTGCAACTGCCGGATCGTCGCGTCGTGCAGCAGCGTCCCCGACCGCCGCCCGCCGCGCGCCCCCACCGCGCACAACCCCAACGCCCTCACCTTTCCGGCCTGGACGAGTTCCGCCATCGCGCCCCAGGTCTCCTCCACGGGAACCTCGGGGTCGGCGCGGTGCAGCTGGTAGAGGTCGATGACGTCCGTCTGCAGGCGCCTCAGGGACGCGTCGCAGGCCCGCTTCACATACCCCGGGCGGCCGTTGGCCACGATGTGCTGCTCGCCCACCAGCAGGCCGACCTTGGTCGACACGAAGGCATCGGACCGCCGCTCCTTCAACACCCTGCCCAGCAACAGCTCGTTGGTGAACGGGCCGTACATGTCGGCCGTGTCCAGCAGCGTCGAGCCCAGATCGAGCGCCCGGTGCACGGCCCTGAGCGACTCGTCGCCCCGTTGCCGTGACGTGCTGTACGCCCAGCTCATCGGCATGCACCCGAGTCCGACGGCCCCCACCGCGAGTGCCGCCGCGCCGATCGTCCTGCGCTCCACCTGCCCGTAACCCTCCCTCTCCTGCCACCCCAACCTAACCTCTGCACTCCCGTGCCCCTCACATAGCCTCATGAGCATGACTGCTGATGTGTGGCTGCCCATCCCGCCGGAGGAGATCGAAGGGCTTCCGGAAGGGCCGAACTACCGCTTCTGGGACGGTGGAGAGACCTTCCCCGCGGATCCCGGCGACTGTGCCTTCTATGTCGTCCCCTACATGAAGCCCAGCGAGGTCGGCGTGCGGCCGTTGCCGGGGATGACGTCCGTCGAGGTCGTGCAGACGCTCTCCGCCGGTATCGATCATGTCGAGCCGGGGCTGAAGCACCTGCGCCCGGGCGTGCGGTTGTGCAACGCGCGCGGTGTGCACGAGGCGAGCACCGCGGAGCTCACGCTCACGCTGATCCTGGCCTCGTTGCGCGGGATCCCGGACTTCGTGCGGGCGCAGGACCGGGGGGAGTGGCTCGGCGGGTTCCGGCCGGCGCTCGCCGACAGGAACGTACTCATCGTCGGATACGGGTCGATCGGCGCGGCGATCGAGGACCGGCTCGCGCCGTTCGAGCCTGCGCGGGTGGCGCGCGTCGCGCGCTCCGAGCGCACCACGGCGCGCGGTCCCGTGCATCCACTCACCCAACTGCCCGCCCTGCTCCCCGAAGCGGACGTCGTCATCCTGTCCACGCCGCTGACGGAGGCCACCCGAGGACTGGTCGACGCCGAGTTCCTGGCCCGTATGAAGGACGGTGCCCTCCTCGTCAATGTCGCCCGCGGCCCCGTCGTCGACACCAAGGCGCTGCTCGCGGAACTGGACAGCGGCCGCATCACCGCAGCCCTCGACGTCACGGATCCCGAACCGCTGCCGCCCGCTCACCCCCTGTGGCGTGCGCCCGGCGTGCTGATCAGTCCGCACGTCGGCGGGCCCACTTCCGCGTTCCTGCCGCGCGCCAAGCGGCTGCTGGTGGACCAGTTGAGCCGCTACGTGAACCAGGAGCCGCTGCGCAACGTGATCCTTACGACGGGCACGAGCGGAACCTGACCGACCGCCTCGGACCCGCCGCGACAGACGCGACATCCGGTTCGGGTACCCTCCGCAACCTTCCGGAAGCGGTCCGTACCCGCATCCCTGCTGGTGGTCACGGAGCGTAGAGAAGCCCTGTCATTGAGTGACGAGACTGGTGTATCGTCCGGACAGGGGCTGCGCCGCAGACCGTTCGGCGCCGGGGATGGACATTGCAGACTGTGAGGGGGGCGACGGGCGATGCACGGCCTATGGACGAACGATCCGACGCGGCGGGGCCGCCGACGGCGACCCTGGCGCACGGCCGCGGCGGGACGCGGCCCTGGCGCCGGTCACGGCGCACACCACAGCCAATACCACCCCAGGCACAGCAGCCGCAGGAAGCCGGCACTCCCGCCGCACCGGGACCCGCGGGCGCCGGGGGCGGAGCGGACCGGGAGGGCCCGGTGAACGCGCCCTCGCCACCCACGGCCGTCCTCGACCAGGTGCTGCGGCGACAGCCTGCTCAGGGGACGCTGCTGCCCCGGACGCCTGCCTCGGGCGCCGGGCCGAGCATGCTCCCCCAACTCCTGCTGGCCCTGGTGTGCGCGGCCTACGCCGTCGGTTCCGCGGTCGGCTGGGGCTCGCACCAGCTCGCTCTGATCATGGGGGACTTCGGGCTGAGTGCCGCCGCGGGCGCGGCCGCCGTGTCGTGCTTCCTCTACGCCCACAGCCGCCGGGTCCGGTTCCGTTCCGCCTGGCTGCTGTTCGCCCTTTCCTCGACGATGGCGGCCCTCGGCAACCTGGTCTGGGGGTGGTACGAGGTCGTCCTGGGACGGCCCGTGCCCAGTCCCAGCTACGCCGACCTGTTCTTCCTGTGCTTCGCGCCGCCCGCGATCGTGGGCCTGCTGGTCCTCGCCAAACGGCCGGTGACGAAGGCGGGCTGGGTCTGCCTCGCCCTGGACGCCTGGCTGATCGGCGGCTGCCTGGTCACCCTGTCGTGGAGCCTCGCGCTGGCCCAGGCGGCCCAGGGCGGCGGACCCGGCGTGGCGCACACCGCGCTGTCGCTCGCGTACCCGCTGCTCGACATCGCCCTGGTCAGCATGGTGCTCGCGCTGCACTTCCGGCGCTCCGGGGCCAACCGCTCCGCGGTGAACACCGCGATCGGCGCCCTCGCCCTGACCGTGATGTGCGACGCCCTGTTCGCCTCACCGCTGCTCCACGACAGCTACCGCTCGGGTCAACTGCTGGACGCGGGCTGGTTCGCCGGCTCGCTGCTGCTGGCGTACGCACCCTGGGTCGCGCCCCGGCCCGGCCGGCCCGGTGACGAGCCGCACGCGCGCGTGGTGCACGAGCACCTGCCCGGACAGCGCGGTTCCACCCACCCGCACCCGCCCGTGCAGCAGGGCGAGCGTGACCGGTATCCGGCCACCCGGCCCCTCACCTGCTCCCTGGCAGCCCTCACCCCGTACCTCGCCGCCGCCGTGTGCACGCTGGGAATCCTCTACAACGTGCTCAACGGCCGCAGCGTCGACCGCGTGGTACTGATCACCGGCGGCACGGTCGTGCTCGCCCTGGTGGTGCGCCAGGGGATCATGCTGCTCGACAACATCACCCTCACCCAGGAACTGGTGCAGAAGGAGAACCACTTCCGCTCCCTGGTGCAGGGCTCCAGCGACGTCATCATGATCGCCGCGCCCAACGGCGTCCTGCGATACGTCTCCCCGGCCGCCGCCGGGGTCTACGGACGGCTCGCGGAGGAGCTGGTGGGCAGCGAACTGGCCGAACTCATCCACCCGGAGGACCTGGGCTGCGTGGTGCACGAGGTGCGCCGCTTCCTCGCCGCCAGCCCCCTCGATGAACCCACTACGCGCATCGAGTGCCGCTTCCGGTCCGGTGACGGCGGCTGGCTGAACGTCGAGTCGACCGTCAACCGCCACCAGGGCGGCCTGATCTTCAACAGCCGGGACGTGACCGAAAGAGTGCGCCTCCAGGCGCAGTTGCAGCACAACGCCGAGCACGACCCGCTGACCGACCTGCCCAACCGGGCCCTGTTCACCCAGCGAGTCCAGCAGGCCCTGTCCGGCCGTCGCAGCACCGACCGCGGTGCCGCCCTGCGGGGGACGGCCGTGCTCTTCATCGACCTCGACGGATTCAAGGCCGTCAACGACACGATCGGGCACCAGGCCGGGGACGAACTGCTCGTCCAGGCCGCACGCAGACTCCAGGAGGCCGTCCGGCAGGGCGACACCGCCTCCCGGCTGGGCGGCGACGAGTTCGCGGCCCTGATCGTCGGCGACGGCGCCCGGGACCGTACCGCCCGCGAACGGCACATCCTGGAGCTCGCCGACCGCCTCAGGGTGACGCTGTCGCAGCCGTACCTCATCGACGGCACCGATGTCCGGGTCGCCGCCTCCATCGGCGTCGCCTTCGCCGAGCCGGGCCTCGGCGCGGGCGAGCTGCTGCGCAACGCCGACCTCGCGATGTACCGCGCCAAGTCGGCCGGCAAGGGCCGCGTAGAGCTGTACAAGCCGCAGATGCAGCAGGACGTCGTACGCAAGGCGGAACTGGCCACACGGCTGCGGGCCGCGCTGCACGACGGCGAGTTCACGCTGCTGCACCAGCCCGTGGTCTGTCTGGAGGACGGCCGGATCACCTCGGTCGCCGCCCAGGCGCGCTGGCGGTCGTCCCAAGGGGTGCTGTTCACACCCGCGGAGTTCCTGCGCGTGGCCCCGGACGCCCCGGGCGCTCCGGACGCCGAGGACGTCGGGGACAGCGACAGGACGGCCGAGCTGGGCCGCTGGATGCTTCAGGAGGCGGTCGAGCGGGCCGCCGAACGCGGCGCGAGCGGCCACGCCGTGCCCGTGGCCGTCCGGATGGCCACGCGCCGGCTGCTGGACCGGTCGATGCCCCTCGGCTCCGTCGAGGCACTGCTGACCCGGCACGGGCTGCCGTCCGGGGCGCTGATCATCGAGCTGTCGGACATCGACCCCAGGGTGTCCCTGGACGACCTGGAGCGGCGTCTGGGCGCCCTGCGGCGGCTCGGCGTCCGGATCGCGCTGGACGGTTTCGGCAGCGGCTGCCCGGCGATCACGGCGCTCAGACGGCTCCCGATCGACGTCCTGCGGCTCGACCGCGGCCTCGTCGAGGGCGTCGTCGAGTCCGCGCGGCTGCACAAGATCACCAGTGGGCTGCTTCGCATCGCGGGCGATCTCGGGCTGCAGTCCGTGGCCGAGGGCGTGGATCTGCCGGAGCAGGTCGTCGCCCTGCGCGCGATGGGGTGTACGCACGGGCAGGGCATGGCCTTCTCGGGCCCACTGGACGAGTACCGGCTGCGCAGAGCGCTGACGTCCGGCCGCTACCCGGTGCCGCACGACCCGGCCGAGCCCGCCTTCGCCGGCGGCGCGGGCGTGTACACCGGAGGAGTGACCACCGGCGGGGTGACCACCGGCGGGGTGACCGCCGGAGGCGTGACCACCGGCGGAGTGAGCACCGTCTTCTCCGGCGGGACGACCCTTCGCTCACATAATGAGACTCCCGTCCCACCCACTTGACAGTGGGTGTGCGCCGGGGGGAGGGTCAGTGCCATGCGCACCCGAATTCTCGTACTTGGACAGCGCGTCGGCTGAGCTGGGACCACCGGAGGACGATTCCGGAATCCCCAGCGACCACACCGGCGCGCTCCCCTCGCTTGCCTTACGGCACGAGGGGTTTTTTGTTGCACAGGCACCTGCCGAACAGCAGTCGTACACCGCACAAACCTCGCAAAAACCCTCAGCATCGAGAAGAGAATGCCGATGACCGAGCAGGCCACCGGGGCCCCTCACCCGCAGCCGCGGCCCCGATCCGGAGGACAGCAGTCCGCCCCCGAGCACGTCACGGGCGCGCAGTCCCTCATCCGCTCTCTCGAGGAGGTCGGCGCCGACACGGTATTCGGCATTCCCGGCGGCGCGATCCTTCCGGCGTACGACCCGCTGATGGACTCCACCCGGGTCCGCCACGTCCTGGTCCGGCACGAGCAGGGCGCCGGCCACGCCGCCACCGGCTACGCGCAGGCCACCGGCAGGGTCGGCGTCTGCATGGCGACCTCGGGCCCGGGTGCCACCAACCTGGTCACGCCGATCGCCGACGCCCACATGGACTCCGTGCCGCTGGTCGCGATCACCGGCCAGGTCGCCTCCAAGGCGATCGGTACGGACGCCTTCCAGGAGGCGGACATCGTCGGCATCACCATGCCGATCACCAAGCACAACTTCCTGGTCACCAAGGCCGAGGACATCCCGCGGGTGATCGCGCAGGCGTTCCACATCGCCTCCACCGGCCGCCCGGGCCCCGTCCTGGTCGACATCGCCAAGGACGCCCTCCAGGCGCAGACCACCTTCTCCTGGCCGCCCACCATGGACCTGCCCGGCTACCGGCCCGTCACCAAGCCGCACGCCAAGCAGATCCGCGAGGCCGCCAAGCTGATCACCTCCGCCAGGCGGCCCGTCCTCTACGTCGGCGGCGGTGTCCTCAAGGCCGGCGCCACCGCCGAGCTGAAGGTCCTCGCAGAACTCACCGGAGCGCCCGTCACCACCACCCTGATGGCGCTCGGCGCATTCCCCGACAGCCACCCGCTGCACGTGGGAATGCCGGGCATGCACGGTGCGGTCACCGCCGTCACCGCGCTGCAGAAGGCCGACCTGATCGTCGCCCTCGGAGCCCGCTTCGACGACCGCGTCACCGGCAAGCTGGACAGCTTCGCCCCGTACGCCAAGATCGTCCACGCCGACATCGACCCGGCCGAGATCGGCAAGAACCGCGCCGCCGACGTGCCGATCGTCGGTGACGCCCGCGAGGTCATCGCCGACCTGATCCAGGCGGTGCAGAAGGAGCACAGCGAGGGTCACCGGGGCGACTACGAGGCCTGGTGGAAGGACCTGAACCGCTGGCGCGAGACCTACCCGCTCGGCTACGACCAGCCCGAGGACGGCTCCCTGTCCCCGCAGCAGGTCATCGAGCGCATCGGCCGGCTCGCGCCCGAGGGCACGATCTTCGCCGCGGGCGTCGGCCAGCACCAGATGTGGGCCGCGCACTTCATCCAGTACGAGAAGCCCGCGACCTGGCTCAACTCCGGCGGCGCCGGGACGATGGGCTACGCGGTCCCGGCCGCCATGGGCGCCAAGGCCGGCGCGCCGGAGCAGACCGTCTGGGCGATCGACGGCGACGGCTGCTTCCAGATGACCAATCAGGAGCTCACCACCTGCGCCCTGAACAACATCCCGATCAAGGTCGCCATCATCAACAACGGCGCCCTCGGGATGGTCCGCCAGTGGCAGACCCTCTTCTACAACCAGCGCTACTCCAACACCGTCCTGCACTCCGGCCCCGAGGCGGACGGCAAGCAACCCAGCGCCGGCACGCGCGTCCCCGACTTCGTCAAGCTGTCGGAGGCCATGGGCTGCTACGCCATCCGCTGCGAGGACCCGGCCGACCTCGACAAGGTCATCGAGGAGGCGAACTCGATCAACGACCGCCCGGTCGTCATCGACTTCATCGTCCACGAGGACGCGATGGTGTGGCCGATGGTCGCCGCCGGCACCTCCAACGACGAGATCATGGCCGCCCGGGACGTCCGCCCCGACTTCGGCGACAACGAAGACGACTGAGCCGAGAGAGACCAAGACCCATGTCCAAGCACACGCTCTCCGTCCTGGTGGAGAACACGCCGGGCATCCTGGCCCGGATCGCCGCCCTGTTCTCCCGCCGCGGCTTCAACATCGACTCCCTCGCGGTCGGCGTCACCGAGCACCCCGACATCTCCCGCATCACCATCGTGGTGAACGTCGAGGACCTGCCGCTGGAGCAGGTGACGAAGCAGCTCAACAAGCTCGTCAACGTGCTGAAGATCGTCGAGCTGGAGCCGGGTTCGGCCGTTCAGCGGGAACTCGTTCTGGTGAAGGTGCGCGCCGACAACGAGACACGCTCCCAGATCGTCGAGATCGTGCAGTTGTTCCGCGCCAAGACCGTCGACGTCTCTCCGGAGGCCGTCACCATCGAGGCCACCGGTTCCAGCGACAAGCTGGAGGCCATGCTGAAGATGCTGGAGCCGTTCGGTATCAAGGAGCTGGTCCAGTCCGGCACGATCGCGATCGGACGCGGAGCCCGTTCGATCACGGACCGGTCGCTTCGCGCGCTCGACCGGTCGGCGTAAGGATGAGATCGGGCGGCCGGACGACCCGGCCGCCCGTATGCCGAGACCCCCGAACTTCCCTTCCCCCCGCCGTCATACGGTGGGACGCAACATCTGCACCCCAAGGAGAGAACCCAAAGTGGCCGAGCTGTTCTACGACGCCGACGCCGACCTGTCCATCATCCAGGGCCGCAAGGTCGCGGTCATCGGTTACGGCAGCCAGGGCCACGCCCACGCCCTGTCGCTGCGTGACTCGGGTGTCGACGTGCGTGTCGGTCTGCACGAGGGCTCCAAGTCCAAGGCCAAGGCCGAGGAGCAGGGCCTGCGCGTGGTGACGCCCGCGGAGGCCGCCGCCGAGGCCGACGTCATCATGATCCTGGTGCCGGACCCGATCCAGGCCCAGGTCTACGAGGAGTCCATCGCCCCGAACCTGAAGGACGGCGACGCGCTGTTCTTCGGCCACGGCTTCAACATCCGCTTCGGCTTCATCAAGCCCCCGGCCGGCGTGGACGTCTGCATGGTCGCCCCCAAGGGCCCGGGCCACCTGGTGCGCCGTCAGTACGAGGAGGGCCGCGGCGTTCCCTGCATCGCCGCCGTCGAGCAGGACGCGAGCGGCAACGCCTTCGCGCTGGCGCTGTCGTACGCCAAGGGCATCGGTGGCACCCGCGCCGGCGTCATCAAGACGACGTTCACCGAGGAGACCGAGACCGACCTGTTCGGTGAGCAGGCCGTCCTCTGCGGTGGTACGGCCGCCCTGGTGAAGGCCGGTTTCGAGACGCTGACCGAGGCGGGTTACCAGCCGGAGATCGCCTACTTCGAGTGCCTGCACGAGCTGAAGCTGATCGTGGACCTCATGTACGAGGGCGGCCTGGAGAAGATGCGCTGGTCGATCTCCGAGACCGCCGAGTGGGGCGACTACGTCACCGGTCCGCGGATCATCACCGACGCCACCAAGGCCGAGATGAAGAAGGTCCTGGCGGAGATCCAGGACGGCACGTTCGCCCAGGCCTGGATGGACGAGTACCACGGCGGTCTGAAGAAGTACAACGAGTACAAGCAGCAGGACTCCGAGCACCTGCTGGAGACCACCGGCAAGGAGCTGCGCAAGCTCATGAGCTGGGTCAACGAGGAGGCGTAAGCCTCGGATCGAAGGGGCCGGAGCGGATTGCTCCGGCCCCTTCGGCGAACCCCGGGTAACGTCGTGTACGAAGACGTTGTCCATCCCGTCCAGCCACGGACGGGTGATCCGTCCGGAGAGGCGCAGGACGACCTCCGCCACGGCACTACACTGCCGTACTACATACGCGTCAGGCCCACAGCGTCGTGCGTCTTCCACGCGGCTAGCCCCTCCTCCGCCTGCGGCCGTCGGGACGGCCGTCCGCACGCATTGGACTTGTGAGGACTCACGTGAGCTCGAAACCCGTCGTACTCATCGCTGAAGAGCTGTCGCCCGCGACCGTCGACGCGCTCGGCCCCGACTTCGAGATCCGGCACTGCAACGGCGCGGACCGCGCCGAGTTGCTGCCGGCCATCGCCGAGGTCGACGCGATCCTGATCCGCTCCGCCACCAAGGTGGACGCCGAGGCGATCGCCGCCGCGAACAAGCTCAAGGTCGTCGCACGAGCCGGCGTCGGCCTCGACAACGTGGACGTCTCCGCCGCCACCAAGGCCGGCGTGATGGTCGTCAACGCCCCCACCTCGAACATCGTGACCGCCGCCGAGCTGGCCTGCGGTCTCATCCTCGCCACCGCCCGCAACATTCCGCAGGCCAACGCCGCGCTGAAGAACGGCGAGTGGAAGCGCAGCAAGTACACCGGCGTCGAGCTGGCCGAGAAGACCCTCGGTGTCGTCGGTCTCGGCCGCATCGGCGCGCTCGTCGCGCAGCGTATGTCGGCGTTCGGCATGAAGGTCGTCGCCTACGACCCCTACGTGCAGCCCGCGCGGGCCGCGCAGATGGGCGTGAAGGTGCTGTCGCTGGACGAGCTGCTCGAGGTCTCCGACTTCATCACCGTCCACCTGCCGAAGACCCCCGAGACGCTGGGCCTGATCGGCGCGGAGGCGCTGCGCAAGGTCAAGCCGAGCGTGCGGATCGTCAACGCCGCGCGCGGCGGCATCGTCGACGAGGAGGCGCTGTACTCCGCCCTCAAGGAGGGCCGGGTCGCCGGCGCCGGTCTCGACGTGTACGCCAAGGAGCCGTGCACGGACTCGCCGCTGTTCGAGTTCGACCAGGTCGTGGCCACCCCGCACCTGGGTGCGTCCACCGACGAGGCGCAGGAGAAGGCCGGTATCGCGGTCGCCAGGTCGGTGCGCCTCGCGCTCGCCGGTGAGCTGGTCCCGGACGCGGTCAACGTCCAGGGCGGTGTCATCGCCGAGGACGTCAAGCCGGGCCTGCCGCTTGCCGAGCGCCTCGGCCGGATCTTCACCGCGCTCGCCGGTGAGGTCGCCGTCCGCCTGGACGTCGAGGTGTACGGCGAGATCACCCAGCACGATGTGAAGGTGCTGGAGCTGTCCGCGCTCAAGGGCGTTTTCGAGGACGTCGTCGACGAGACCGTCTCGTACGTCAACGCCCCGCTGTTCGCCCAGGAGCGCGGCGTCGAGGTGCGGCTGACCACCAGCTCGGAGTCGCCGGACCACCGCAACGTCGTCACCGTGCGCGGCACGCTCGGCGACGGCGAGGAGGTGTCGGTGTCCGGCACGCTGGCCGGGCCGAAGCACCTGCAGAAGATCGTCGCGGTCGGCGACTACGACGTCGACCTCGCGCTCGCCGACCACATGGCCGTCCTGCGGTACGAGGACCGTCCCGGCGTGGTCGGCACGGTCGGCCGCATCCTCGGCGAGGCGGGCATCAACATCGCCGGTATGCAGGTCGCTCGCGCGACGGCGGGCGGCGAGGCGTTGGCGGTGCTGACCGTGGATGACGCGGTGTCGTCCGGCGTTCTGGCCGAGGTCGCGGCGGAGATCGGCGCCACGTCGGCTCGTGCCGTGAACCTCGTCTGACGTTGCCGACTCTGGGGGCTGCCGCCCCCAGACCCCCGCTTCGGCCCTGAACGGGCCTTGTCCTCAAACGCCGGACGGGCTGAGTTGGTCAGCCTGTCCGGCGTTTTCGTGTGTCCGCACCTGGCGCAGCGTGACCGCCGCCAGCCCCGCCGCCCCCGCCAGCAGCAGCGCCCCCGCGATCGCCGCCCCCTGCATCCCGCTGGTGAACGCCTCTCGCGCGACCGCAGCCAGTCCCGGGACCTGATCGGCGATCGCCAACGCGCCCCCCAGCGTCTCGTGAGCCGCGTCCGGTGCCGACGCGGGGATCTCGTGCTGGTAGATCGCCGTACCGATGGAGCCGAGGACCGCCATGCCGAGCGCTCCGCCGAACTCGGCGCCGGTCTCCATCAGGGAGGACGCGGCGCCCGCGCGCTCCACCGGGGCGGTGCCCATCGCGAGGTCCATGATCTGGGACATCACCGTGACGCTCCCGACGGCGAGGACTCCGCACGCGACCAGCACGAGCACCATCGAGTCCGTACCGGCGAGGGCCAGCAGCCCGAAACCGGACGCGGTGATCACAAAGCCCGCGGTGACGACGTGGGCGCGGTTGACGCCCTTCTGTACCAACTGGGTCGCGATCGGCGCCGCCGCCCCGATCGGCACCGACGGCAGCAGCGCCCACAAGGCCGCCTCCAGCGCGCTCTTGTCGAGCACGGACTGGATGTACTGCGTGGTGAAGTAGGCCGAACCCATCACCCCGAATGCGGACAGGAGGTTGAGGCCGACCGAGGGCGCGAAGCCCCGTCCGCGGAACAGGGCCGGGGAGATCATCGGTGCCGCGGCCGTGCGCTGACGGTGGACGAAGAGGGTCGCGAACAGCAGGCCGACGGTGATCGCGACGACGTAGCGGACGTTCCAGCCGTTCGACGGGATCTCCTTCAGGCCGTAGATCACGGGGAGCACGGCGGCCATCGACAGCGGCACGCTCAGCCAGTCGAAACGGCCGGACGAAGGGTTCTTCGACTCGGGGAGCAGTGCCGGGCCCAGGGCCAGCAGCAGCGCCATCGCGGGCAGGTTGACCAGGAAGACCGAGCCCCACCAGAAGTACTCGACCAGCACCCCGCTCATCACCGAGCCGAGCGCGATCCCGGCCGTCATCACGCCGGACCACATGCCGATCGCCTTCGCGCGCTGCGCGGGGTCGGTGAACATCGTGCGGAGCATGGCCATCGTCGACGGCATCAGGGTCGCGCCGCCGATGCCGAGGACCGCACGGGCCGCGATCAGCATCTCGGCGCTGTTCGCGTACGCGGCCACCAGCGAGGCGGTGCCGAAGGCGGCGGCGCCGATCAGCAGGAGCCTGCGGTGGCCGATGCGGTCGCCGAGCGAGCCCATCGTCATCAGCAGGCCGGCCAGGACGAAGGCGTAGATGTCGAAGATCCACAGCTGTTGGGTGCCGGTGGGCTCCAGGTCCGCGCTGATCGCGGGGATCGCGAAGTAGAGGACGGAGACGTCCATCGAGACCAGCAGGAGCGGAAGCATCAGCACGCCCAGGGCCGTCCATTCGCGGCGGCCGGCGCGCACCGGAGGGTTCGGGTTCGTCGTCATGGCCTTGACTGTACGGCCGTCTTAAACGCCTGTCTATTACGTTTGTTTAAGACGGTCGTACAGGGCAGCGATACGCTGGTCGCATGGGACACCGTGAGGATCTGCTCGAAGGCGCCAAGCGCTGCCTGCTCGCCAAGGGCTTCGTGCGCACGACGGCGCGTGACATCGTCAAGGAGTCGGGGACCAACCTGGCGTCGATCGGCTACCACTACGGCTCGAAGGACGCGCTGCTGGCACAGGCGTACGTCGAGATGGTGGAAGGGATGTCCGACGCCTTTGTGGGCGCCGAGGGAGAGCTCCGAGGCGAGCCCGGCTCGCTCGACCGCTTCGCCGAGGTGTGGTCGAACATCATCGGAACCATGCGGGACCCCGGCTCGCTGTGGCGGCTCAGCATGGAGATCGCGGTCATGGGCGACCAACTGCCCGAAGTGCGAGAGCACCTGGCGCGGGCCCAGCGGGAGGGCGCGCGCGGTATCGTCACGATCTTCCACGGCGGGCGCGAGGAGGACCTCTCGGAGGAGACCGTCGACACCCTCGGCTCCTTCTACCTGACCCTGATGATGGGCCTCATGGCGCAGTGGACCTTCGATCCGAAGAGCGCGCCCGAGGCCGAGCAGCTGACGGAAGGGCTGCGCCGGGTGATCGAGGGCGTCAGGCGCAGCTGATCCGCCCGTCCCGCATCTCCAGCACCCGGTCCGCGAAATGCCGTACGACCGCCCGGTCGTGGCAGATGAACAGGTAGCCGAGACCGAGGTCGTCCTGGAGGTCGGCGAGCAGGTTCAGCACACCGGCGCGGACGGACGGGTCCAGGGCGGAGACCGGCTCGTCGAGGACCAGCAGGCGTGGCTCGGAGGCCAGGGCGCGGGCGATGCCGGCGCGCTGGCACTGGCCGCCGGAGAGCTCGTGCGGGTGCCGGTCGCCGTACGACGGGTCGAGGCCGACGCGGTCGAGGAGTTCGGTGACCCGGGCGGGACCGTCGATGGCGGTCCAGCGGCCCTGGACCTTCAGCGGTTCGGCCACGGCGTCGCGGATGCGGTGGCGCGGGCTCAACGACCCGTACGGGTCCTGGAAGACAGGCTGCATACGCGGGCGCAGCGGGCGCAGCTCGCGTTCGGTCAGCGATGTCAACTCCCGGCCCTCGAAACGGACTTCGCCGGCGTCCGGGCGGCGCAGCTGGAGTACGGCCATGGCCGTGGAGGACTTGCCGCAGCCGGAGGGGCCGTTCAGGGCGAGGGTCTCGCCCGCGTCCAGGATGAAGGAGACACCGTCCACGGCCGTGAAGTCGCCGTAGCGGACCACGAGTTCGCGGACCTCGAGCAGAGGGCTCATGCGGGCTGCTTCTCCTGGAACAGGTCGATCGCGGGGTGCGGGACGTCGTCCGCGCGGTGGCAGGCCACCAGCCGGTCGTCCAGCGGGCGGGGCTCCGGCTCCTCGTGCCGGCAGCGGTCGGCGGCCAGCGGGCAGCGCGGGGCGAACGCGCAGCCCGCCGGGAGCGCGCCCGGCGCGGGCGGGGTGCCGGGGAGCGCGGGCAGGCGGCGCAGGCCGCGCGCGTTCTGCGGGAGCGAGGCCAGCAGGCCCGCCGTGTACGGGGCCCGGGGCCGGGACAGCACATCCTGCACCCGGCCGGCTTCCACCGCGCGTCCGGCGTACATCACCAGCACCCGGTCCGCGTGGTCCCGTACGACGTCCATGTCGTGGGTGACCAGGACGAGCGCGGCGCCGACCGCCTCGCGCCGCTCGCCGAGCACCCGCAGCACCTGCTCCTGGCGCTCCGCGTCCAGCGCGCTGGTCGGTTCGTCGGCGACCACGACATCGGGCTCGTTGATCGTCGCCATCGCGATGACCGCCCGTTGCCGCATGCCGCCGGAGTACTCGTGCGGATACGCCCGTGCCGTGCGGGCGGCGTCCGGGATGCCCACCCGGTCCAGTTCGGCGACCGCCCGGGCCCGGGCCTGTCTGCGGGAGACGCGCTGCACCGACCGTACGGCGGCGGCGAGTTGGTCGCCCACCGGGTGCACGGGGGAGAGCGCGGACAGGGCGTCCTGCGGGACCAGGGCGATACGGCGGCCACGCTGCGCCGAGAGGTCCGGCCGTATCGTCCCGCCGACGCTCGCGCCCCGCGGCACCATTCCCAGCAGCGCACGGGCGGTCAGGGACTTGCCCGCCCCGGACTCGCCGACCACGGCGAGCACTTCGCGGGGGCGGACGTCGAAGGACAGGCCGCGTACGGCCTCGACACCGTCGAAGGCGATCCGCAGATCGCGCACCGAGAGCAGCACGTCAGACGGCAACGGGCACCTCCTTCAGGGCAGGGGCGGCTTTCCGCACGCGGCTGCGCCCGCTCGTGTACGCCGCTCCCGACACCGTCAGCGCCGCCAGCAGTGCCAGCGCGACGGCCGGGGCGAGGGCGGCCCACGGGGCGCGTTCCAGGTAGGCGCGGGACTCGTCGAGCAGCAGGCCCCACTCGGGAGCGGGCGGCTGGGCGCCCAGGCCCAGAAAGCCCAGGGAGGCCAGCGCGAGGGCGATACCGGGCAGCCGCAGCAGCGTATGCCGGGCGACGGGTCCGGCGACGGACGGAAGCACATGCCGGGTGAGGATCCACCACGGCGTTGCGCCGATGGCCCGCTGGGCGGTCAGGAACGCCGACGCCCGCACCTCCTGCACCAGCGCCGCCGCATGCGCGGACAACGCAGGCCAGGACAGCAGGGTGACCGCGAGGGCGGCACCGCCGGTGCCGGGGCCCACGACCGCCGCGACCAGGATGCCGACGATCACCGGAGGCAGGGCGTTGGCGATGTCGGCGGCGCCGGACGCCACGCCCGGCAGGAAACCGAGGGCCAGCGCGATCAGCAGGCCGAGGAGACAGACGGCCGCCGCCGTGCCGACGGTCGAGGCGGCCCCGTGTCCGAGCCGGGCGAGGACGTCCCGGCCGAGACCGTCGGTGCCGAGAGGGTGCGCCCAGGAGGGGGCGGCCAGGCGGGCGGTGGTGTGCACGGCGTACGGGTCGCGCAGCAGGCCCCAGCCGATGGTCACGGCGAGGACGATGAACAGGGCCGACGGGATCACCGGGTGGGTACGGACCGGCCGGTCCGGGGGCAGCGCCAGACCGGCGTCGCGCAGGGCCGGGCCCAGCAGCTGACGCCGGACCAGCGCCGCCAGCACGCCCGTGACCAGGCCGAGGAGCAGCAGGGCGAGGACCGAGCCCTGAAGCAGCGGCAGATCCTGCGACTTGGCCGCGCCGAGTGCGGTACGGCCGATGCCGGGCACCGCGAACACCGCCTCCACCGCGACCGCGCCGCCGGTCAGCCCGACGGCCGCCATCCCGAACTGCGGTACCAGCGGCGGCAGTACGCGCCGCAGCGCCGCCCCCGAGATCCGCGCACGGCCGACCCCCGCACCCCGCCACAGCTCCACCCACCGCTCGTCGAGCACGGCGGGCAGCGCGTCGGCCACCAGCCGGCCGAGCAGGCCGCCCGCCGGGACGCCGAGCGCGATCGCGGGCAGGACCATGTTCTCCGGCCCCTGCCAGCCGGACGTCGGCAGCCACCCCAGCCACACCCCGCACACCAGCAGCGCGACGGTGGCCAGCAGGAACTCGGGTACGGCGGCCAGCATCGCGGCGAACCCGCCGGCCGACCCCCGGCCGCGTACCAGCACCGGCGCCACCAGGGCGGCGGCCAGCAGCACGGCCACCGCGAGCGCCACACCCATCAGGGCCAGCGACACCTGGAGCCCGGCCGTGACCGACGGCAGGACGTCCGTGCCCGACACCCAGGAGGTGCCGAGGTCACCGCGCAGCAGGTCGCCGGCCCACTTCCCCAGCAGGGAGAGGGGACCGGCGTCCAGACCGAGGTCCCGCCGTACGGCGTCCAGGGCCTCCTCGGTCGGCTCCTGCTCGGCGGAGCGGGCACGCAGGACCGTCAGCGCGGGATCCTTGCCGGAGAGCCAGGGCAGCAGGCCGACGGCGGCCACCACGGCGAGGAGACACAGGGCGCGGGCCGACCCCGCGACGGTGGGCTTCACTTGACGTACGTGTCCGCCGTGACCAGCTCCCGCTCACGCGGGTCGTGCGCGGCGCCGACGACCCCGGCGGCGTCGCCCTGGATCACGCGCTCGTGCAGCAGCGGGATCGCCGCATCGGTGCCGAGCACGGCGGCCTCGGCCTCGATGACGGCCTTGCGGCGCGCGTCGCCGACGGCGGTCTCGCCCGCGTTCTTCAGCGCCTTGTCCACGGAGGAGTCGGCGAGTCGGGAGATGTTGAAGGAGCCGTCGGAGGCGAAGTCGCTGTAGAGGTACGCGGCCGGGTCGCCGGAGTCGAGGACCGTCGCCCGGGACAGGATGAACGCGTCGAACTCGCCCGCGAGCGCGTCGGACTCGATGTTGGCGTACTCGCGGACGTCCAGCTTCACCTTGAACCCGGCCTTCTGGAGCTGCTGTTGCAGCGCCGCCGCGACCTCGGGCAGCTCGGCGCGGTCGGTGAAGGTGCCGACGGTGATGGTCTCGCCGTCCGCCTTCCCGGGCTCGGCCCGCCCGATACCGGTCCGCAGGCCGGCCGCCCACGGCAGCGCCGGGCCGAGCAGCCCCTCGGCGACGTCGGCGCGCCCCTCGTACACGCCCTTCACGATCGACTCCGCGTCGATCGCCTCGCGGGCGGCGGCACGCAGCGAGGCGTCCTTGAAGACGCCCTTCCCGGTGTTGAGATACAGGGTGTTGGTGCGCGGCATCGGGACCTCCGCGATCAGGTCCTGGTCGAGCACCGCGGCCTGTGAGACGGGTATCGCCTCGACGATGTCGGCCTCCCCGCTGCGCAGGGCCGCCGCGCGGGCGGTGCCGTCCGGCACGAACGTCACATCGATGCCGGGGGCCTTGGCCTTCTGCCCCCAGTAGTCGTCGTAACGGTCGAGGGCGGCGGAGGAGGTGCCGTTGACTTTCGTCAGCTCGAAGGGGCCGGTGCCGGCGCCGACGGGGTTGACGGTCTTCCCCCGGTACGCCTTCGCCGCGAGGATCGACAGCTGGGGCGAGCTGAGCCGCTGCGGGACGAGCGGGTCCTCGGTGGCCGTGGTGACGGTGACCTTGTTCTCCCCGTCGGCCTTCGCGGTCAGCTCGACGCCGTCGAGGATGCGCGGCTTGGGGGAGGCGGTGGCCGCCTCGGTGAGGGAGTTGACGACGGCCTCGGCGGTGAGCTCCGTGCCGTCGTGGAAGGTGACGCCGTCCTGGATCGTGAACGTCCAGCTGCGGCCGGACTGCGTCCACTCGGTGGCGAGGGAGGGCCGGGCGTCGCCCTCCGCGTCCAGCTTCACCAGGGTCTCGGCGGTGGACCAACGCGACAGCTTGAACGCGTCGTCGGAGAGCGGCGAGAGGCCCGAGCGCGGCGGCTGCATATGAGCGACGCGGATGCGCTTGCCCTCGGCGGTGCCCGAGCCGGAACCGGTGGCCGCGAAGCAGCCGGTGAGCAGGGTGGAGGCCGCGGTGACCGCAGTGAGGGACAGGAAGCGGGCAGGGAGGCGCACGAGAACACTCCGGGTAAGCGCAAGGGCAAAGGTTGAGCGTTCGACGACCGTAGCACGATGACAATCGTTTTCAAATATTGTGGATCACGCTCGTCGAGCATGCTTCGGCCGGCGGAGCCGTGTGCTTCCGTGGGTCAGAGCCGAGCGCCTTTGAGTGCCATGTGCAGCAGCAGCCGGTCCTCGCCGTCGTCCAGGTCCAGGCCGGTCAACTGCTCGACCCGGGACAGGCGGTAGTACAGCGTCTGACGGTGGACGCCCAGCTCGGCGGCCGTGCGGCCGGCCTGGCCCGCGCGGTCGAGAAAGACCTCGGCGGTGCGGGCCAGTTCGCGGTGGGCCGGGGCGAGCAGCGGGGCCACCGCGGGGTCGTGGGCCGCGTCCGGGGGGAGCGTGGTCAGCACGCGGTACGGGCCGATGCCGGACCACTCGGCCACCGGGCCCAGACGGGGCTCGGCCAGCGCGGCGCGGGCCGCGGCCGAGGCCTGCTGCCAGGCGGTGCCCAGCTCGGCGAGGCCGGTGAGCGGCTCACCGACGCCGGCCCGCGCCCCCTCCCGCAGCAGCCGGGACGCCGCCGTCAGGGCCGGCGAGCGGACGTCCGTCGAGCGCAGCCGCACCAGCACCGCCAGGCTCTGCCCCGTCGTACCCCACGGCACCGTGCACAGGGCCGTCGTGTGCGGCACCGCACGGGCCGACGGCGCGTGGTCCGGGTCGGCCGACGGCCAGGGAGCGACGCACACCAGGGCGTGGAGGCCCTCACCGCGCGGACCCAGAGCCGTCCGCAACGCCGCCACCGCCATGTCGCGCTGCCAGCCGCGCTCCGTCGTGAGGGCCGTACGGAACTCCCGGGTCAGATCCGCCCCGGCCTGCGCCTCGTCCGCGAGCAGGGCCCCGATCCGGCCGGTCACCTCCATGGCGGCGGCCAGCTGTGCGTCGGTGGGCCCCGGCTCGCTGTCGAGCAGCCAGACGTAGCCCAGCACCACGCCCCGATGGCGTACCGGCAGACAGATCCGCCCCCGGTACACCCCGGCCTCCGGAGTGGGCGGGATACGGACCGGTCCCGTGGCCCGGGTGATACCGAAGCCCTCGAACCACGTCCGGACGGCCGCCGTGGAGCGCCGGGTCAGGATCGAGCGGGCGCGCACCGGGTCCAGGGCCGACGCGTCGAGGTCGCCCTCGCTGTCGTAGGCGCCGAAGGCGATCAGCTCGAAGTCGCGGTTCTCCAGGGTCGCGGGGGCGCCCAGGAGCTCGGAGATCTCGTCGACCAGCTCCTGGTAGTCACCCTCGTAACCCGACGTCACCCGGGCATTCTGCCGCATTTCCCGGCAGCCTTCATACATCTGTCTGAGATCTGTGGCACGGATGCGTGACAGCTGTCGATGGCCGACGATCGGAGGGATCCTTAGGTTTCACGGTGGTTCTCCGTGCCGTACCCGAATGGTCGGGTATCGGCCTTGTGTTGGTTGTTTCCTGGAGGTGCCCCGTGCTGGGTCCCGTGATTCTCGCCGCGTCGCGCAGCGACCGGATGCGACGCCTGATCTCGGCGGCCCCGGTGACGAAACAGGTCGTCGACCGTTTCATCCCCGGCGAGACGGTGGACGACATCGTCCCGATCGTTCAGGACCTCAGCGCCCAGGGCCTCGAGCTGACCATGGACGTCGTCGGCGAGGACATCACCACCCGCGAACAGGCCGCCGCCGCACGCGACGCCTATCTGGAGCTGGTCGACCGGCTCAAGCCGCTGGAGCTCGGCGAGAAGGTCGAGATGTCGGTGAAGCTGTCGATGTTCGGCCAGGCGCTGGACGGCGGGCACGAGCTCGCGCTCGCCAACGTCCGCCCGGTCGTCGAGGCCGCCGCCGAGATCGGCACCACGGTCACCCTGGACGCGGAGGACCACACCACCCTCGACTCGATGTTCGCCATCCACGAGGAGCTGCGCAGGGACTTCCCGCAGACCGGCTGCGTCATCCAGGCCTACCTCTTCCGCACCGAGGCCGACGCCCGCCGCCTCGCCGCGAACGGCAGCCGCGTCCGCCTCGTCAAGGGCGCCTACAAGGAGCCCGCCGAGGTCGCCTACCAGCAGAAGCACGAGATCGACAAGGCGTACGTCCGTGTTCTGCGGACGCTGATGGAGGGGGAGGGGTACCCGATGATCGGGTCCCACGACCCGCGCCTGATCTCCATCGCCCAGGAGCTCGCCCGGCGCGCCGGGCGCAAGCTCGACGAGTACGAGTTCCAGATGCTGTACGGCATCCGCAGCGAGGAGCACCTGCGGTTGGTCGCCGAGGGACACCGCATGCGGGTCTACACGGCCTACGGCACCGACTGGTACGGCTATTTCATGCGGCGCCTGGCGGAGAAGCCGGCGAACCTGCGCTTCTTCGCCCGCTCGCTGGTCACCAAGGGCTGACACCCGCACACACCGCTCAGTAAGGAGTTACGGAACCCATGGACGCTGTGACCCAGGTCCCCACCCCCGTCAACGAGCCGGTGCACGGCTACGCGCCCGGCTCGCCCGAGCGTGCCCGGCTGGAGGTCAAGCTCAAGGAGCTGGCCGAGAACCCCATCGACCTGCCCTGCACCATCGGCGGTGAGAAGCGGATGGGCGGCGGCGAGGCCTTCCAGGTCGTCCAGCCGCACAACCACAAGGCCGTCCTCGGCACGTACCGCAACGCCACCCAGCAGGACGCGCAGGACGCCATCGACGCGGCCCTCGCCGCCGCGCCGGCCTGGCGTGCGATGTCCTTCGACGACCGCGCCGCGATCATCCTGCGCGCCGCCGAGCTGCTGGCCGGCCCGTGGCGCGAGACGCTGGCCGCCTCCACCATGCTGGGCCAGTCCAAGACCGCCCAGCAGGCCGAGATCGACACTCCCTGCGAGCTGATCGACTTCTGGCGCTTCAACGTCGCCTACGCCCGCCAGATCCTGGCCGAGCAGCCCCCGGCCAACTCGCCGGGCGTGTGGAACCGGCTCGACCACCGCCCGCTGGAGGGCTTCGTCTACGCGATCACGCCGTTCAACTTCTCGGCGATCGCGGGCAACCTGCCGACGGCCCCGGCTCTCATGGGCAACGTCGTCGTCTGGAAGCCGTCCCCGACCCAGACCCATGCCGCCGTGCTGCTGATGCAGCTGCTGGAGGAGGCCGGTCTGCCCAAGGGCGTGATCAACCTCGTCACCGGCGACGGCATCGAGGTCTCCAAGGTCGCGCTCGAGCACCGCGACCTCGCCGGCATCCACTTCACCGGCTCGACCAAGACCTTCCAGTACCTGTGGAAGACGGTCGGCGCCAACATCGAGAAATACCGCTCCTACCCGCGCATCGTCGGCGAGACCGGCGGCAAGGACTTCCTGGTCGCCCACCCGTCGGCCGACCGCGCGGTCCTGAAGACGGCGCTGACCCGGGGTGCCTTCGAGTACCAGGGCCAGAAGTGCTCCGCCACCTCCCGGGCGTACGTCCCGGCGTCGATCTGGAACTCCGGCTTCAAGGAGGAGTTCGCCGCCGAGGTCGACTACCTCACCATGGGTGACGTCACCGACCTCTCCAACTTCATGGGCGCCGTCATCGACGAGCGCGCCTTCGCCAAGAACAAGGCCGCGATCGACCGCGCCAAGTCGGACCAGGCCTGCACGATCGTCGCGGGCGGCTCCTACGACGACTCGGTCGGCTACTTCGTCCGCCCGACGGTCATCGAGTGCACCGACCCGGAGAACGAGGTCTTCACCACCGAGTACTTCGGCCCGATCCTCGCCGTGCACGTCTACGAGGACGACAAGTACGAGGAGATGCTGACCCAGATGGAGTCGGTGTCCGACTACGCGCTGACCGGTTCGGTCATCGCGGGCGACCGCGCGGCGGCGGCGTACACGATGGACAAGCTCCGCTACGCGGCCGGCAACTTCTACATCAACGACAAGTCGACCGGCGCCGTCGTCGGCCAGCAGCCCTTCGGCGGCGGCCGCGCGTCCGGCACCAACGACAAGGCCGGCGCCCCGCAGAACCTGATGCGCTGGACCCTGACCCGCGCCATCAAGGAGACGCTGGTCCCGCCGACCGACTACACCTACCCGCACATGGGCTGACACCCACGCGGCACCGTGAACTCCGCCCCCGCTCCGGAACCCCCCTCCGGAACGGGGGCGGTTTCCATGCAGACTGGCGTCCATGACGCGGACGCGAAGGGAGCGGTGGCGGGCGGCTGGGGGGTGCCGATCCGCTGGGACGGACTCGTCGCCAGCCTCCCGACCGGATACACCGATGCCCTGGTCCGGGCCGTCGAGGGGCGCGAACAGGGCGTGGTTCCCGACACGTTGGTGATCTGCGGCGCGGTCGTCACCCCGCGCTCAAGGGGCGCGGGCTGGCAGGCCGGACCCTGACGGCGTTGCGCGAGGCCGCGCGGGATGCCGGGCTGGCGCGGGTCGTGGCGCCGGTGCGGCCGACGACGAAGGAGCGGTATCCGCTGACGCCGATCGAGCGGTTCATGACGTGGCGTCGCCCGGACGGGACGGCGCTCGATCCCTGGATCCGGACCCACGAGCGACTGGGCGCCGAGATCCTGGCGGCGGCGCCCGCCTCACAGACGATGACCGGCACGGTCGCCGAGTGGGAGCGGTGGACCGGCCTGATCCTCCCCGAGTCGGGTGAGTACGTGATCCCGGGCGGCCTGAGTCCGCTGCGTGTCGACCGGTCCGCCGACCTGGGCGTGTATCAGGAGCCCAACGTCTGGCTGCGGCACGCCTGAAGGCGGTACACCACGCAGCGCCGGAGCGGCCCCTCGGGGACGTCCGGGTCGTCGAAGTCGTCGGCCGGGTCGTGGGTCATGCCGAGGCGGCGCATCACGGCCTGGGAGCGGAGGTTGGTGGCCGTGGTGACGGCGAGGATCTCCGGCAGGGCGAGCTGCTCGAAACCGAAGTCCAGTACCGCGCGGGCCGCCTCCGTGGCGTAGCCGTGGCCCCAGGCCGGGCGGGCCAGCCGCCAGCCGGCCTCCACACCGGTGAAGGGCTGGCCGTCCTCCACGGGGTCCAGGCCGGTGAAACCGATGAACTCCCCGGTGTCCAGGACCTCGACCGCCCAGAAGCCCCAGCCCCGGCGCTCCAGGTCGGCCTGGAAGCGGGCCACGGCCGCGTCGGTCCGCTCCTTGGGGAGGACATCGGGGAAGTACCGGCGGACCTCGGGGTCGGCGTTCATCGCGGCCCAAGGGGCCAGATCGGACTCGCGCCAGCCGCGGAGCAGCAGCCGGTCCGTGCGTAGTTCGGGCATCGCGCCAAGGTAATGGGAGCGGGGCGGGGCGAGGTACCGGATTTCGCGGTGATACTGGCCCGGTGATCGCCCACACCGCCCACACCGCCGACCTGACCCCCGCCGGCCTCCGTGCCGCCCGCGCCCTCCTCGACGCCGCCTTCGACGGTGACTTCACCGACGAGGACTGGGAGCACGGCCTCGGCGGCATGCACGCCCTCGTCCACGACGACGCCGGCCTCGCCGCGCATGGCGCGGTGATCATGCGGCGCGTACGGCACCGGGACCGATGGCTGCGGGTCGGGTACGTGGAGAACGTCGGCGTACGGCCCGATGTCCGCCGTACTGGCCTGGGCAGTCAGGTGATGGCCGCGCTGGAGCGGGTCGTCGACGGTGTCTACGACCTCGGTGCGCTCTCGGCGAGCGACGAGGGCGCCCGGCTCTACGAGGCCCGCGGCTGGCAGCTCTGGGGCGGGCGGATCTGCGCACTCGGCCCGGACGGTGTCGTCCACCTCTCCGAGGAGGAGGGGAGCACGTACGTACGCCCGGCGCTCGCGGGCCCGCTCGACCCCGCGCACGAGCTGCTGTTCGACTGGCGGGACGGTGACGTGCTCTGACCGCGAAGGGCGGGAAAGCCCAGCTCACGGCCGTGTGACGTACTCCACCGTCTCAGATAGTAGGAAGCCCAAGTAATTGTGGAGACAGACGCTCCGTCCTCGCTTAGCTTTGTAGGAGCCGAACGTCTCGCTCGATCCAGCGAATGGCGGTCGTGAGCCGGGCCCCGTGCAGGCAACCCCTGCGGCACCGCTCCCCGCCCCACCCGGCGTCTCGTAGACCCCTGCCGCACTCCAGGATTCTCGAAGGAGTCGATTTCCCATGGCCGAGACGACCGTCCGCCGCCGAGTCCGCCACGCCTCCCGCATGAGCGAGTCCGACCGCAAGAACGCCGCCGCCGCCCTCCAGCGCGCCCTCGACCGCCGCGACAACGGCGGCGAGACCGGCCACTGAAGGACCGGCCCCACAGACCGGGAGCCGCACCCGCCGGGGTGCGGCGCGGACCGCTACCCTCCGCGCCGCACCTCGAAATGGTCGATGCGCTCACCGCTCGACGCGAGCGCCGACACCTTCAGCTTCGGAGCCGTACCCGCCTCCGCCTCCACGGAGAGGAACGAGAAGCCCCGGTACCGCACCCGCGACCACTCCACCGTCTCCGCCTTCGCGCGCCGCGACCTGGTCCACTGGAAGGTGGTCACGGAGTCCTCGTCGGCGACCTGACCCTCGTAACTCTCCTTCACGCCCGCCGGAAAGCCGTACAGGTCCTTGCCGCCGCCGCCCGCCGTGACGTACACGATCCCGTCCCGCCTCGGATCCGTCGACGCGCCGATCGGCACCGGCTTGCCCACCCGGCCGTCCCTGACCGCGTCGGTCCGCTCGTAGACGTGGTTGTGCCCGTTGATCACCAGATCCACCTCGTGCCGGGTGAACAGCGGCACCCACTCCGCGCGCACCCCTCCGTCGGAGGCGTGCGAGGACGTGGAGTACGCACAGTGGTGGAAGAAGACGACCACGAAGTCCACGGCCTTGCGCAGCTCGCCGAGCTTCCTGTCCAGCCACTCGGTCTGCCGGCCGTCCGTGTGGCCCAGGTTGGCGGGGATCTCGTACGACACGTCGTTCGCATCCAGCGCCACGACACCGACGTTGCCGTAGGTGAACGCGTACACGCCCGGCGCCCTGCGCGGGTCGAAGCCGCTGTCCGGCAGGGAGAAGCGGGCGAGTTGGCCGCCGTAGCCGTCGGGGGAGTACCAGGCCTCCATGTCGTGGTTGCCGGTCGTCACCATCCACGGCACCGACTTCGCCACCGGCTCGGTCTGCTTCATGAACAGGTCCCAGTGCGTGGGGTCGTACGCGTCCGAGTCCTTGCCCCGTCCGGTGGGGTTGGCATAGCAGATGTCGCCGGCGTGGAGGTGGAAGGCGGGCTTCTGGCGCAGCAGCAGCTTGTCGTTGAGGGCCGCGGCCTCGCCGACGCCCTGGTCGCCGAAGGCGGTGAAGACGAACGACCGCGCCTTCGCCGGTGCCGTGCGGAACGAGCCGATGGTGGAACGGTGTTCGGGCGAGGCCGGGTCGAAACCGTCGTGACCGACGCCGTAGTAGTACGTCGTGCCGGGCAGGAGGGCGTCCAGGGCGGCGTGCACGTAGTACTGCTCGGCCGCCGCGCGCACGCCCTGCACCTCAGGTGTGTGCAGGGCGCGTACCTCGGCCTCGATCCTGCGGCCCAGGTCGTCGGGGCGGACACCGATCCGGACGTACGGCCTGCGCACCGCGGCGGGCACCTGCCAGGAGATCCGCATCTGGGTCTTCGGGTCGGCGCCGAACGCGAGATGGCGGCCGAAGGGGGCGACGGCGGCACCCGGTGCGCGAGAGGCGGTCGGGCTCGGCGTCGTCCGCGTCGACCCTGACCCCGACCCCGAGCAGCCGGTCAGCAGTCCGCCCGCCACCGCGCCCGCCGTCACCAGGGTGCGGCGCCGGACGACCTTGGTGTGCAGGTACTCGTACTGCTCCGCCATGCTCATCCGGCGGGCGAGCTGCGGCGGAATGCCGACATCAGGGGTCTCCATGCGGGTGAACTTCCCAGCACACCCCAACACCCGTCATACGTACGGGTGAACGGGCGGCGACACGATGATGCCGTCGCCCGTCGGAGTGTCCGTATCGCGGACGCACTGTGTCATCCCATGGGACGAGGAGTACGGTACCCGTATGTCTCGCAGCATCAATCTCGCAGTGATCCCCGGTGACGGCATCGGCCAGGAGGTCGTGGCCGAAGGCCTGAAGGTCCTCTCCGCCGTCCTCCCGCAGGATGTGAAGCTGGAGACCAAGGAGTACGACTTCGGCGCCCAGCGCTACCACGCCACCGGTGAGACCCTCACCGACGCCGACCTCGACGACCTCAGGAAGCACGACGCCATCCTGCTGGGCGCGATCGGCGACCCGAGCGTCCCCTCCGGCGTCCTGGAGCGCGGCTTCCTGCTCAAGCTCCGCTTCGCCTTCGACCACCACGTCAACCTGCGTCCGTCGAAGCTGCTCCCCGGCGTCGCCACCCCGCTCGCCGGCCAGCCGGAGATCGACTTCGTCGTGGTCCGCGAGGGCACCGAGGGCCCGTACACCGGCAACGGCGGCACCATCCGCAAGGGCACCCCGCACGAGGTCGCCACCGAGGTGTCCGTCAACACGGCCTACGGCGTCGAGCGCGTCGTCCGTGACGCCTTCGCCCGCGCCCAGGCCCGCCCCCGCAAGAAGCTCACGCTGGTCCACAAGAACAACGTGCTCACCTTCGCGGGCCACCTGTGGACGAACATCTTCAACCAGGTGGCCGAGGAGTACCCCGAGGTCACCACCGAGTACATCCACGTCGACGCGGCCACCATCTACCTGGTCACCCAGCCCGAGCGCTTCGACGTGATCGTCACCGACAACCTCTTCGGCGACATCATCACCGACCTCGCCGCGGCCGTCTCCGGCGGCATCGGCGTCGCGGCCTCCGGCAACATCAACCCGTCCGGGGAGTTCCCGTCGATGTTCGAGCCCGTGCACGGCTCGGCGCCCGACATCGCCGGCCAGGGCAAGGCCGACCCCACCGCCACGGTCCTGTCCGTCGCCCTGCTGCTGCGCCACCTCGGCCACGAGTCCGAGGCGACCCGGATCGAGGACGCGGTCTCCGCCGACCTCGCGGACCGCGTCGGCAAGCCGGCCCGCAGCACCTCCGAGATCGGCGACGCGCTCGCCGTACGAGTAGCCGGCTGACCCGCCGACTCCCACACTAGCCGCCGGGTCGCACAGGCCCGGCGGCTTCTTGTGTTGGGCACCCGGTCACCGGGTGCGACCATCAACCGTTCCTTGGCAGTACCCGGGAGCGATCCCCTCGTACTGGCACGCCCCGAACGGTCTTGGGCGCACTGGTCGTCCGCTTTCGCATCCCGAGCGGCGACGTGGATCCTGTCCGTGGTCCGATCCGGGTGGGCGGAGTCCCTGGCGACTCGGCTATAGGGACACGGCCAGAGGCAACGGGGAGGCCCTGAATCATCCCTCTGGTGAAGCAGGGGCCCCGCACGCTGGCGCCATGCCCCACAACCTAAATCGCCTGATCACGGTACTGCGGGCCTTGCGGCTGGCTGCAAGCTCGCAGGCCGACCATCACACGAACGAGTTATGCCGTGACTCGCGCCGCAGGCGCCGAGCCATTTCGCCCCCGGGGCCCCGCACGTGATAATCGAACGCGGAGCCGCTATGAGGGAATGCTCGGACGTCCTAGCATTGGCCACTGGCCGTACAGGCGTGAGCGCGGCCCGTCACGACAACCGGTGAAGGACAACCACCATGACGACGCCCACGATCGAGCTCAAGCCCTCCGCCAACCCGCTCTCCGATGCGGAGCGCGAGGCGATCCTCGCCAGCCCCGGCTTCGGCCGCCACTTCACCGACCACATGGTCACCATCAAGTGGACCGAGGGCCGCGGCTGGCACGACGGACAGCTCGTCCCGTACGCGCCGATCTCCCTCGACCCCGCCACGACCGTCCTGCACTACGCGCAGGAGATCTTCGAGGGCCTCAAGGCCTACCGCCGGCCCGACGGCTCGGTCGCCACCTTCCGCCCGGACCAGAACGCCCTGCGCTTCCAGCGCTCCGCCCGCCGGCTCGCGATGCCCGAGCTGCCGGTCGAGACGTTCATCGAGGCCTGTGACGTGCTGATCCGGCAGGACAAGGCGTGGGTCCCGGCGCACGGCGGCGAGGAGTCCCTCTACCTGCGCCCGTTCATGATCGCCACCGAGGTCGGCCTCGGCGTGAAGCCCGCCAACGAGTACCTCTTCCTGGTCATCGCCTCCCCGGCCGGCGCCTACTTCCCCGGCGGCGTCAAGCCGGTCTCCATCTGGGTCTCCGAGGACCGCGTCCGCGCCGTCCCCGGCGGCATGGGCGACGCCAAGACCGGCGGCAACTACGCCGCGTCCCTCCTCGCCCAGGCCGAGGCCGCCGCCAAGGGCTGCGACCAGGTCTGCTACCTCGACGCGGTCGAGCACAAGTGGGTCGAGGAACTCGGCGGCATGAACCTGTACTTCGTGTACGGCGACCGCATCGTCACGCCCTCTCTGACGGGCTCCATCCTGGAGGGCGTCACCCGCGACAGCCTGCTCGCCGTCGCCCGTGACCTCGGCTACGAGGCCGAGGAGGGCCGCGTCTCCGTCGACCAGTGGCAGCGCGACGCCGACAACGGCTCCCTCACCGAGGTCTTCGCCTGCGGCACGGCCGCCGTCATCACCCCCGTCGGCACGGTCAAGCGCGACGGCGCCGAGTGGCAGCACTCCGGGGGCGAGCCCGGCGAGGCCACGCTGCGGCTCCGCCAGGCGCTCCTCGACATCCAGCGGGGCACTGCTGTGGATCAGCACGGGTGGATGCATCTGCTTGGCTGACGGTGTGTTTCGCTCCCCGGCGTTTGGTCCGCACCCGGCGTGGGTGTGGGCCTCGCCGGGGGCTGTCGCCCCCGGGCCCCCGCTTCGGCCCTGAAGGGGCCTCGTCCTCAAACGCCGGACGGGCTGAGTTATGCCGGCCAGCGTCCACAGACACCCGTCAGATTGTTTGAGCGATGTTCAATTGTGTGCGCCTCGATCTGCCCGTCTGTCTTCCCGTTCCAGGCGTCAGTCGTTTAGAGTGCTGCTCTAAATAGGGGGACGGCAAGGAGGTGCCCGCGTCATGAGACTGACCCCCACGGAGCGTGATCGGCTGCTGCTCTTCGGGGCCGCCGAGTTGGCCCGTGCTCGTCGTGCCCGGGGACTGCGGCTCAATGTGCCGGAGGCGACCGCGCTCATTGCGGACGCCGTGTGCGAGGCCGCCCGCGACGGGGCCCGGCTCGCCGAGGCCGTGGAGCGGGGCCGGTGCGTTCTCGGCCCTGACGATGTGCTGCCCGGCGTCGCGGACGTGGTCACCGAGGTGCACGTCGAGGCCGTCTTCGACGACGGTTCGCGGCTTGCGGTCGTCTCCGACCCCATCGGGGGCGGGCTGGGGGAGCAGGGCCCGGGGGCGCTGCTGCCGGGGCCCGGGCATGCCGAGCCCGAGGCGGTCCTCCGGCTGACGGTCACCAACACCGCCACCGTGCCGGTGTCCGTCACCTCGCACTTCCACTTCTTCGAGGTCAACCCGCGGCTCGCCTTCGACCGCGCGCAGGCCTACGGCATGCGGCTCGCCGTCCCCGCCGGGTCCTCCGTGCGCTTCGGGCCGGGGGAGAGCGTCGAGGTCGGGCTCGTGCCGATCGGGGGTGAGCGCATCGCGATCGGCTTCGCCGGTCTGGTCGACGGGGCGCTGGACGCGCCGGGGGCGAAGGAAGAGGCCCTGCGCAGGGCCGCCGCCTGTGGATATCTGGGAGCTGAGCGGTGAATCCGTACGAGTACGCCGGTACGCACGGCCCGCGCGCGGGCGACCGCATCCGTCTGGGCGACTCGGGGCTGGTGATCCGTGTCGAGTCCGACTCCCAGCAGTACGGCGACGAGTTCCTCGCCGGTTTCGGCAAGACCGCCCGGGACGGACTGCACCTCAAGGCCGCCGCCGTCCGCGAGACCTGTGACGTCGTCATCAGCAACGTCGTCGTCATCGACGTGGCGCAGGGCATACGCAAGGTCTCCATCGGCATCCGCGAGGGCCGGATCCATGCCATCGGGCGGGCCGGCAACCCCGACACCCTCGACGGGGTCGACGTCGTGGTCGGCACGGGCACCTCGATCGTGTCCGGGGAGGGGCTCATCGCCACCGCCGGGGCCGTCGACACTCACGTCCACCTGCTGTCGCCGCGCATCATGGAGGCCTCGCTGGCATCCGGCGTGACCACGGTCATCGGGCAGGAGTTCGGGCCGGTGTGGGGGGTCGGGGTCAACTCACCGTGGGCGCTCAGGCATGCGTTCAACGCCTTCGACGCCTGGCCGGTCAACATCGGGTTCCTGGGGCGGGGTTCGTCCTCGGTGGCGGCTCCTTTGATCGAGGCGCTCGCCGAGGGGGGCGCGAGTGGCTTCAAGGTGCACGAGGACATGGGCGCCCATACGCGGGCGTTGGACACCGCGCTCCGGGTCGCCGAGGAGTACGACGTCCAAGTCGCCCTGCACAGTGACGGATTGAACGAGTGCCTGTCCGTGGAGGACACCCTCCGCGTCCTCGATGGCCGCACCATCCACGCCTTCCACATCGAGGGCTGCGGCGGCGGACACGTGCCGAACGTGTTGAAGATGGCGGGAGTTCCGAACGTCATCGGTTCCTCCACCAACCCCACCCTCCCCTTCGGCCGGGACGCGGTCGCCGAGCACTACGGCATGATCGTCTCCGTCCACGACCTGAAAACCGACCTGCCGGGCGACGCGGCCATGGCCCGCGACCGCATCCGCGCCGGGACGATGGGCGCCGAGGACGTGCTGCACGACCTGGGCGCGATCGGCATCACCTCGTCGGACGCGCAGGGCATGGGCCGGGCCGGCGAGACCGTCCGCCGTACGTTCGCGATGGCCGGGAAGATGAAGGCCGAGCTCGGCGCCCCGGACGAGCACGACAACGAACGCGTCCTGCGCTACATGGCGAAGCTGACCATCAACCCGGCCCTCGCACACGGCCTTTCCCACGAGGTCGGGTCGATCGAGGTCGGCAAGCTGGCCGACATCGTGCTGTGGCGGCCGGAGTACTTCGGGGCCAAGCCGCAGCTCGTGCTGAAGGCGGGCTTCCCGGCGTACGGGGTGGTCGGCGACCCGAACGCGGCGACCGACACCTGCGAACCGCTGGTCCTGGGGCCGCAGTTCGGGGCATACGGTGCCACGCCCGCCGACATCTCGGTCGCCTTCGTCGCACAGGCGGCCGTGGACCAGGGCCGGGACTCCATGCCGACGCGCCGCCGCAGGGTCGCCGTCCGCGGCACTCGCGGCATCGGCCCCGCCGACCTGCGCCTCAACTCCCGTACCGGATCCGTCGACGTCGACCAGCGCACCGGCCTGGTCACCCTCGACGGCGAGCCGCTCCGCTCCGAGCCGGCCGAGTCGGTCTCCCTCAACCGCCTGTACTTCCTGTGAGGATCCGCGAGATGACCACCCCCGCCGCCGACGGCTTCCGCATGCCCGCCGAGTGGACCCCGCACGAGCGCACCTGGATGGCGTGGCCGGGCCCCAACCCCACCTTCGACGACCCGGACGACCTCGCCGCGGCCCGGGTCGCCTGGGCGTCGGTCGCCCGCACGGTCCGCCGCTTCGAGCCGGTGACGGTGGTGTGCGGCCCCGGACAGTCGGCGGAAGCGAAAAGCCTGTTGGGCGAGGGAATCGACACCGTCGAACGCCACCTCGACGACGCCTGGATGCGCGACATCGGCCCCACGTTCCTCACCGACGGCAACGGCGGACTCGCCGCGGTCGACTGGACGTTCAACGGCTGGGGAGCCCAGTCCTGGGCTCGCTGGGAGCACGACGCGAAGATCGCCGCGTACGTCTCGGACCTGGCGGGTTCCGCAAGGACGTACACCTCGGAGCTCGTCAACGAGGGCGGCGCCATCCATGTCGACGGCGAGGGCACGGTCCTGCTCACGGAGACCGTGCAGCTCGGCCCCGAGCGCAACCCGGACCGGACGCGCGAGGAGGTCGAGGCGGAGATCCACGCCCATCTCGGCACCCGCAAGGCGATCTGGCTGCCGCGCGGCCTCACCGGCGACTACCCCCCGTACGGCTTCGGCACCCTCGGCCATGTCGACATCGTCGCCGCCTTCGCCCGCCCCGGCGTCGTGGTCGCTCACCACCAGCCCGACCCGGCGCACCCCGACCACGAGGTGACCAAGGAGATCATCGGCCTGCTGAGGGCGCAGACCGACGCCCGCGGCCGCCGCCTGGAGGTCGTCGAGGTGCCCGCCCCGACCGTCCTGGAGGCCGACGGCCACTGGGCCGACTACTCCTACATCAACCACTACCTCTGCAACGGCGGCGTCGTGCTGTGCGCCTTCGACGACCCGCGCGACGAAATCGCCGCCGGCACCTTCCGCCGCCTCTTCCCCGGGCGGACCGTGACGCTGGTGGACGCCCGTACGATCTTCGCGGGTGGTGGAGGCATCCACTGCATCACGCAACAGCAGCCGAAGATCTAGGAGCCGTCGGATGGCCGGTGCGCGGAAGAACGCCCCGCCCCGCGAGGCCGTCCTCGCCGCCGCCATGGAGATGATCGCCGAGCGCGGTCTGGAGAAGCTCACCATGGCGGCGCTCGGCCGCGAGGTCGGTATGAGCAGCGGTCACCTGCTCTACTACTTCCACTCCAAGGACGAGCTGCTGCTGCAGACCCTGGAGTGGAGCGAGGGCCGGCTCGGCGTCGAGCGCGGCCGGCTGCTCAGCCGCACGGCCACGGCCCGCGAACGCCTCGACGCCTACGTCGACCTGTACGTTCCCGACGGCCACCGCGACCCGCACTGGACCCTCTGGCTGGAGGTCTGGAACCGCTCGCAGAACGCCGACGACGGCGCCCGCGACCGGCAGTCCGCGATCGAGGGCGCCTGGCATCGCGACCTGGTGGCGCTGCTCGCCGAGGGGGTGTCGCGCGGCGAGTTCCGCCCGGTCGACCCGGACCGCTTCGCGGCCCGGCTGCGGGCGCTGCTGGACGGCTTCTCCATCCATGTGGCGATCGGGCTGCGGGGGACGGACCGGGGGCAGGTACTCGGCCACGTCCGGGAGTTCCTGGACGAGCATCTCCCCGCGGACGCCTGACCGGTCACGAACCGGTGCCGCCATGCGTGACGTATGCGCTGAGTCACCCGGGGTTCGCATTCTGAGACGGCGATGAGGCCGGGGGCAGGTTGTGCCAGACTGCCTCCGTGCTCTCGTTCGCCACGATTATTGGCAGCAGGCGCGCCGGTCCGCAGTGACCGCCACGTACGACCACGTACGGGCGGACACCGTCGTCCTCGACCCGCGCGCAGACCTCTCGCACCCGCGAGAGGTTTTTCGCATTTCTGGCCCACCTTCAGCCGGAGGCTCAGCGCGCGGGATCATGGGAGGACGGTGGAACCGGTCATTCCGGTACTGACCGAGATCCATACATCAGGAGCCTTCAGACCATGACGGAAACCAGCGAGCTGGACGACTCGTTCCACGTCTTCGACACCACCCTGCGCGACGGCGCCCAGCGAGAGGGCATCAACCTCACCGTCGCGGACAAGCTGGCCATCGCACGGCACCTGGACGACTTCGGTGTGGGCTTCATCGAGGGGGGCTGGCCGGGCGCCAACCCGCGGGACACCGAGTTCTTCGCCCGCGCCCAGCAGGAGATCGACTTCCGGCACGCCCAGCTCGTCGCCTTCGGCGCCACCCGCCGCGCCGGCACCACCGCTGCCGAGGACCCGCAGGTCAAGGCTCTTCTGCACTCGGGCGCCCCGGTGATCACGCTGGTCGCCAAGTCCCACGACCGGCATGTGGAACTGGCCCTGCGCACCACGCTCGACGAGAACCTCGCGATGGTCCGCGACACGGTGTCGTACCTGCGCGAGCAGGGCCGCCGCGTCTTCGTCGACTGCGAGCACTTCTTCGACGGCTACCGCGCGAACCCGGAGTACGCCAAGGCCGTCGTCCGTACGGCGTCGGAGGCCGGCGCCGACGTCGTCGTGCTGTGCGACACCAACGGCGGCATGCTCCCGGCACAGGTCCAGGCGGTCGTCTCCACGGTCCTGGCCGACACCGGCGCCCGGCTCGGCATCCACGCCCAGGACGACACGGGCTGCGCGGTCGCCAACACCCTCGCCGCGGTGGACGCGGGCGCGACCCATGTGCAGTGCACGGCGAACGGCTACGGCGAGCGCGTCGGCAACGCCAACCTCTTCCCGGTCGTGGCGGCCCTGGAGCTGAAGTACGGCAAGAAGGTGCTGCCCGAGGGCCACCTCCGCGAGATGACGCGCATCAGCCACGCCGTCGCGGAGGTCGTGAACCTCACCCCGTCCACGCACCAGCCCTATGTAGGCGTGTCCGCCTTCGCGCACAAGGCGGGCCTGCACGCCTCCGCCATCAAGGTCGACCCGGACCTGTACCAGCACATCGACCCCGAACTGGTCGGCAACACCATGCGCATGCTGGTCTCCGACATGGCGGGCCGCGCCTCCGTCGAGCTCAAGGGCAAGGAGCTCGGCATCGACCTCGGCGGCGATCGCGAGGTGGTCGGCCGGGTCGTCGAGCGCGTGAAGGAGCGCGAGCTCAAGGGCTACACGTACGAGGCCGCCGACGCCTCCTTCGAACTGCTGCTGCGCACCGAGGTCGAGGGCAAGCCCCTGAAGTACTTCGAGGTCGAGTCCTGGCGCGCGATCGTCGAGGACCGCCCCGACGGCAGCCACGCCAACGAGGCCACCGTGAAGCTGTGGGCCAAGAGCGAGCGCATCGTTGCGACCGCGGAGGGCAACGGCCCGGTCAACGCCCTCGACCGCGCCCTGCGCGTCGCACTGGAGAAGATCTACCCGCAGCTCGCCAAACTCGAGCTGGTCGACTACAAGGTCCGCATCCTCGAGGGCAAGCACGGCACTCAGTCCACGACCCGCGTCCTGATCTCCACGTCCGACGGGGCGGGGGAGTGGTCGACCGTGGGCGTCGCGGAAAACGTCATCGCCGCGTCGTGGCAGGCCCTCGAGGACGCGTACACCTACGGCCTGCTGCGGGCCGGCGTGGAGCCCGCCGCGTAAGGCGCTCGGCATCGCGGGGGTGCCGGTCCCGGGGAAATCCTCCCCGGGACCGATGTCCTTTTCTGTCCCAGTTCCGGTAGCTTCGAACATATGAAGGCTGCGCTGGTACAAAGGCTTCTACGCCTGTTGATCGTGCCTGTCGCCGCCGTGCTGGCGGCGCTGCTGGTCGCTGCGCCGGGCGCGTACGCGGCCACCGACCTGTCCAAGGTCGCCGAGGCCCTCCGCGAGAGTCCGGTCTACGTGGACCCGGCCGCGTCCGACGTGCTGTCGGAGTCGGACGCCGACGCGCTCGCCGACAAGATCCGGGACGCGGACAAGCCCGTCTTCGTGGCGGTCCTCCCGTCCGATTACCCCACGCAGAACCTCTTCCAGAACCTGCGCACGGAAACCGGCGTCACGGGCCTGTACGGCATCCGGCTCGGCGACGAGTTCGACGCGCGGGCCGACAGCGCCGTGCTCAGCCGCAATGCCGTGTCCAACCTGGTCACGTCCGTGCAGAGCGCGGGCGACGCCAAGGCCCAGCTGAACGACTTCGTCGACGGCGCGCTGCGCAACGTGGGCGGCGCGGCGCCGAGCAGCTGGAGCGAGGGCACCGGCGACGGCGTGTCGACGACCGCCCTGATCACCTTCGGTGCGGTGCTGGTGGCCGGGGGCGCGGGCGCGTACACGCTGGTCCGCCGCAACCGCCGCCGCCACGAGGAGGACCAGCGGGCGGCGCTGGAGAAGCTGCGCGTCGTGGTCGACGAGGACATCACGGCCTTCGGCGAGGAACTGGACCGGCTGGACTTCCACCCCGCCGAACCCGGCGCCGACGACGCCATGCGCGCGGACTACGAACACGCGCTGGACGCGTACGACAAGGCGAAGTCGCTCATGGCGGCCGCGCAGAAACCCGAGGACGTACGCGCGGTGACCCAGTCGGTGGAGGACGGCCGCTTCTCGCTCTCCGTCCTGGCCGCCCGCCGCGAGGGCCGCCCGCTCCCCGAGCGTCGCCCGCCCTGCTTCTTCGACCCGCGCCACGGACCCTCGGTCGCCGACGCGACCTGGACACCGTCCAGCGGTGCGACCCGTGAGGTCCCGGTCTGTGCGGCCGACCAGGCCCGCCTCGCCGACGGCGCCGACCCCATGGTCCGTGAGGTGGACACCGAATACGGCCGCCGTCCGTACTGGGAGGCGGGCCCGGCCTACGGCCCCTGGGCCGGCGGTTACTTCGGGGGCGGCATCCTCCCCGGCCTGCTCATCGGCACGATGCTCGGCAGCCTGATGGCCACGCCGACGTACGCCGCCGACTACGGCTCCGGTTACGGCGACTTCGGCGCCGGCGGCTATGAGGGTGGTGACGTTTCCGGCGCGGACTTCAACACCGACGACTTCAGCGGCGGCTGGGGCGGCTTCGGCGGTGGGGACTTCGGCGGTGGCGGGGACTTCGGGGGCGGGTTCTGAGCCGCCTGTCGGATGTGGAACGGGCCCGGTGCTGGGCAGCACCGGGCCCCCTACTTGTACGGAAGCTCAGAGCGTCGCCGCCGCCGAGGCGATCGCGGAGGCGAAGGTGGAGACCTCGGTGTAGACACCGGGGGCGTTGGGCCGGGCGCAGCCTATGCCCCAGCTGGTGATGCCGACCTGGATCCAGGCACCCGCGGCGTCCCTGCGGAACATGGGGCCACCGGAGTCGCCCTGGCAGGTGTCGACGCCGCCCGCCGTGTAGCCGGCGCAGATCTCCTCGTTCGCGATGAGGCCGCTGTAGCCGCTGTAGGAGCGGCAGGTGGCGTCGCTGACGAACGGCACGTTCGCCTTGAGGAGATAGCGCTGCTGGCCGCCGCCCTCGGTGGCGGCACCCCATCCGGCGATGGTGAAGGTGCCGGTGTTGTACTGCGTGGTCGTGGCGATCTTCAGGGTCGGCAGGTTGATCGGCTGGGCGAGCTTGATCAGGGCCCAGTCCTTGCCGTTGCCGTTGTAGCCGGGGGCCCGGTAGACCTTGGTGGACCGGACCTGGACGCGGCCGCTCGTGGACTGCAGGTCCACGACGCCCGCGGTGGCGGTGATGCTGGTGTTGTTGCCGGTGGCGCCCACACAGTGCGCGGCGGTCAGCACGATCTGCTGGGTGTACAGCGCGCCGCCACAGCCCATCGACAGCCGGACCATGAACGGGAACTCACCCTGCGCGGCGCGGGTACCGCCGACGACGGGCGCGGGGGCCGCCTGCGCGTTGGACACGGGCTGAAGGCTGACGACCGCGAGCGCGGCCGCACCGGCGACCGCGCATCTCTTGAGGGCCTTGAGGAGGGTTCTCATGGGATGCCTTCCGTGGGGGGTGGGAGGTAGGCGGAAATGACGAGGGCATGCCAAGTGATCGACGCCAAAGAGACCTACTGGCAAGGACACGTCAAATCCTGGTGCTGGATTATGAGAACGCTGTGAGCGCGCACACAAGGGGCGCAATCCAGCCAGGCCTCCCCGGCCGGGCCGGCGACCTCACTCCACGTCGGGCAGCGCCAGCCACTCGTCCCAGCTCAGATCCCGCCCGACGAACCGCGGACGCCGGAACGGCCACTCCTCGGCGATCCACCGCGGCACGAACGCGTCGAGCGCCCGCTCCAGCCGCCCGCCGACCTCACTGTCGACCACCCACCAGGAGATCTCCGCATCGGCCCCGGCCTTCTGCGGCGGATCGATGTAGACGCACCCGCGAAGAGCGGTCCCGTCCTGCGTCTCCACGGTGTAGTTGAAGGACTCGTGCGCGTCGATCTCGGCGGCGTGCCGCTCCAGATCCTCCCGGTTGGCCTCGTACGACATCGTGGCCGAAGGCCAGCCCCACGCCTTCCCGTAGATGGACCACAACCGCTCCCGCGACCCCATCACGGCCGGATAGTCCAACGGCGCGTCCGCCCCGCTGATCGGCCGCAGATGATGCCGGTCCCCGTCGGGGATCTCGACGCGAAGGGGGTGTACGAAGTCGCGCGGCAGCCAGGTCATGCGAGCCGGCCGAGGAAGGTGGTCCAGGTGTCGGGGGAGACGGTGAGGACGGGGCCGTCGGGGGTCTTGGAGTCGCGGATGTGGATGGCGGAGGGGTGGGTGGCTACTTCCAGGCAGTTGCCGCCTTCGTCGCTGCTGTAGCTGGACTTGCGCCAGTCGTAGGCGACTTCGAGGCAGTCGCCGCCTTGGCTGCCGCTGTAGCTGGACTTGAACCACGCCACGGTGTTCATGACTCTCCTAGCAGTCCTTTCAAGAGTCGCTCGCTCTCGTCGGGAGAGAGGGCCTGTGACCGCAGCATTCCATACTGGAGGTGATAGTCGCTGACCTCGTCGGGATCGTCGACGAGGAAACTTGCGCGCTGCACCTCCAGGTAGACCAGGCGCTCGTGTTCAGGGGTTTCCAGCAGCACCATGGGGCCGTCGAGGCAGGCGTGGGGCGTCCGGTCCTCAGGCATGATCTGGAAGCTCATGTGGACCGGCTCCGTGTACTCCAGAATCTGGCGGATCTGCTCCCGCATCACCTCCGGCCCGCCGACCTGGCGCCGCAGGATGCACTCCTCCAGGATGAAGTGGCCCACGGGCGGCCGGTCCCGCTGCCAGATCAACTGCCGTTCCATCCGGGCGTTCACCCACTGCTCGGCGGTCTCGCTCCCGAGGGCCGGATACCGGTATTCGAAGACGGCGCGACAGTAGTCCCTGGTCTGGAGGAGCCCCGGAACCACCAGGCTCTGGTACGAGAGGATGCCGACCGCCTCCTGCTCGTGATCGACGAGCCCCTGCGCAAACTGCACGATCCGCTCCCGCACCGGCATCTTCTCCACCAGCACGGTCAACACCCCACCCGTCCCCAGCAGTTCGTCGAACTGCTCCGCACGATCCGGCTGAAGCGCAAGCCTCCCCTGCTCGATGGACCTCACGGTGTCCACGTGAATGCTCGCCATCTCGGCGAACTGCTCCTGCGTGAGGCGGGCCTTCTTCCGGCAGTGTGCGAGCACCGCACCGACCGCCTGCCACGAACCGACCTTCTTGGGCTTCTTCGCCGAGTGCATGCGTGACCCTTTCCCCCGTGCACAGCCGAAGTCCTCGTAGTGAGCTCGTAGCAATCAGGACTACGACCTCACTCACTGATCCATGCCAGTGACTCCCTGTGACAGTGGCCGCATGAACGCACAACCCCAACACCCCCACACTCGCGAGGCGTTCTACCGCCGGGACCGCAGATCGGTGGGCCACGCCCGCGAGTTCACCCGACAGACGCTCGCAGACTGGGCCATGACCGAGCGAAGCGACGACGCACTGCTCTGCGTAAGCGAGTTGGCGACGAACGCGTTGCTCCACGGCGCACCGCCCGGCCGCGGCTTCGCCGTGCGCCTGACGTTGTACGGCGACGGCGTACTGCGCGCCGAGGTTCACGACAGCGGCGCCGGTGAGGTGCACGCCTCGGACGCCCCGTCGGACTCCGAACACGGCCGCGGCCTCCTGCTCGTCGCCGCGCTCGCCGACAAGTGGGGCGTGGGGGAACGCAACCCCGGCAAGATCGTGTGGTGCGAGTTCGAGGGCCGACGGTGACCAGGTGACCGCTCAGGGTCGGCCCCGGGACCGTGTCTGGTGACGTGACCGTCGGGGCCGCCCGCTTCTTTGTCAGTGTCGTGCTTCCACGGCCCGAGTAAAGGGCGCTTCGCGTCGCCTTCGGCGATGGCCCTGCGGGCCACCCTTGACTCGGTCCGTTCCAGCACGGGTGAGAAGCGAGCGAGCGGCCCGGGAAGGCGGGTGGCCGAGGCAGGCGGTCACCTCCGTCGGCTGCGGAGCGGGCCGGGGTCGGCGGGCGCGGTCGCGCCTCGCATGCACGCCGGGTGGGCTTGGCGGCGATCGGTGGGTGGGTGCGCATCGGCGCGGCGGGCAGGCCGGGTGGGTTTGGCGGCTTGTGGTCGGTGGGTGGCGGGGACGGGCGCGTCAGCGGAGTGGCGGCACGCCGGGCGGGCTCAGCGGCTTGCGGTGAGCGGGTGGCGGGGCGGGCGCGACAGCCGTGTGGCGGCACGCCGGGTCGGCATGGTGACGATCGGTGGGTGGATGGCGGGGGTGGAGGCGGCGGTTGGGTGGGGCAGGCCACGCAAGTCACATCACTGGCACACGAGCCTCACCGACCCCACTCCTGCAGGTGATTGGAGGATTTGTGCCACTAGCAGGCACCCACGACCACCCACGACCTGGGCTTTCTCCCGGTGGGTGGCACAAATCCTCCACTCACTGCTCCTTGCCCGGGTCGTGTCCACAGAAGTGGTGTAGCGGCTGAGAATGCAACATGTCCGCCAGATGTGTTGCACCTGCGGATTCCCCCCCCGCGGGTGGGCGACCGCCGTCCACCACGTCAGCGGACGTGACCCTTGCCCGCGATCGGAGCGATCCGAGGGTGGACCCCCGCCGCCCCCGGCGCCACGACCGTCGAACCGACCCGGCATGCCACCACCGGAGGCAGCCCACGCACTCCCATCTGCTACAGCAGCCTCACCGACCGCACCCCCGCAGGTAATTGGCAGGTTTGACTCACTCGCAGGCAGCCTTCACCTGGGCTTTCTCTCCCGCTGGGTGACCCAAACCTGCCAATTGCTGCTCCAGGGCCCGCCGTTGGCGCGAACCGAGGGACGGCCACCGCCGTCCCGGCGCCGTAGCCGCCGAACCGACCGACGTGCCACCACCCGGCTAACCGGACGACCTGGCGCACCCCGCCACCCACTCACCGCCACCCGCCGAGCCGACCCGGCGTGCCCCCACCCCGCTGACGCGCCCGCCCCAGCCCCCACCCGCCGCCAGTCGCTGAGCCGACCCGGCGTGCATGCGAGGCGCGACCGCGCCCGCCGACCCCGGACGCCGACGCAGCCGACCCCACCCGCAAACAGGCCTCGGCCACCCGCCTTTCCGGGCCGCTCGCTCGCTTCTCACCCGTGCTGGAGCGAGGCGAGTCAAGGGTCGGCCGCAGGCCGATCGGCGCAGCCGACGCGAAGCGCCCTTTACTCGGCTCGCGGAAGCACGACACTGACAAAGAAGCGGGCGGCCCCGACGGTCACGTCGAAGGGTGCGTCGAGGACAGTGCCGGACCTACGCCGGCCCGTCTCGTACGGAGCGCAGTCGCGCCGCCCGGTTGGTGCCGGTCGTGACGTGCCGAGCGCCCGCCCTCCAGCCAGGGAGCGGAGGGCGGGCGCTCGGTGCGTCAGCTCACGCGACGCGTGGGGTTCACGCGTTCCGGATCGCCGAGATGTCGAAGTTCAGCTTGATCTTGTCGGAGACCAGGACGCCGCCCGTCTCCAGCGCCGCGTTCCAGGTCAGGCCCCACTCGGAGCGCTTGATCTCGGCCTTGCCCTCGAAACCGACCCGGTCGTTGCCGAAGGGGTCCTTCGCGGCGCCGTGGAACTCCAGGTCGATGGTGAGCGGCTTGGTGACGCCGAGGATCGACAGGTCGCCGGTGATGCGGTACTCGTCGCCGCCGAGGGCCTCCGCCTTGGTGGAGCGGAAGGTCATCGTCGGGAACTCGTCGGTCTTGAAGAAGTCCGAGCTCTTCAGGTGGCCGTCGCGGTCGGCGTTGCCCGTGCTGACGCTGTCCATCTTGACGTCGATGGAGGCGGTGGACTTCGAGGGGTCGGTGCCGTCCAGGTGCAGCGAGCCGGTGAAGTCAAGGAAGGAGCCCTTGACGTTCGTGACCATGGCGTGGCGGGCGACGAAGCCGATCGTCGTGTGTGCGGAGTCGATCGTGTAGTCGCCGGTCAGCGCGGCCAGGTCGGGGTTCACGGCGGTGTTCTCGATCGAGGTGTTGGCGGTGTCGGAGTTCTTCTTGCCGAAGATACCCATGGTGTGCTCCTCAGGGGACGGGGCTGTTGAGCCTTCATGCTGTTGAAGATTCAACGACATCAACAGAACCGACCGTAGACCTATTCCGTTCAAGTTTCAACGTCATCTCTCGGGTGTCGCGGTTGGATCACCGGCCGGGGTGGTACCCAGTGATCGTGTTCTCGGTCGCGGTCCTGGTCGAGCTGATGCGAAGCAGCACGTCAGGCGGGCACGTCAAATGCTGGGAGCGCTTCGCGGAGAGCGCCGGCCGGCTGCCGGAACGCGTGCCGGACGCTCCCGGTCTTGATCTGACCGTCTACTTTCTCGGCGAGCGGGAACGGGTCGAGGCCCTGTCCCCGCACGTACGGTTCGTCATGCTGCGGCCGGCCCTCGCGACCTCCGCCCTGATGTCGGCCGACGGAGCGGAGGACACCTCCGACCTCGCCCCCCACCATCGCCGGCTGGCCGCGCTGCTGCCCCGGCACGACGTCTGGCATCTGACGCACAGCTTCGCCTACGCCGCCACCGCGGTACGGCTGGCCCACCGCGCCGCCCGCAACGGCGCCCGGACACCCCGGCTCGTGGCCTCCGTGCACACCGACGTCCCCGCGCTGGCCTCCGTCTACAGCCGCTACCTCGCCGACCGGTGGCTGCCCGGCGTCCACCGCCGGACGGGGGAGTTCCTCTCGGCCCGCGCCGAGACCCTGCTGCGCCGACGACGGGACCGGCTGCTCGGCGCCTGCGAACAGGTGCTGGTCCCCACCCCGGCCGGAGGCGCGGAACTCGCCCGGACCCTGGGCGCCGACCGGGTCGCCCTGCTCCGCCGCGGCATCGACCACCGGCGCTTCTGGCCCGACCCCACGGCCAGGGCCCGGCTCGCCCGGGAGTACGGCGTACCGGCCGACCGCCCGCTGGTGCTGTTCGCCGGCCGGCTGGACGCCACCAAGGGCGTACCGCTGCTCGCCGAGAGCGTACGGCGTCTGCGCGACCGAGGAACGGCCGTGCACCTCGTCATGGCCGGTTCGGGCGCGGAGGCGGACCCGGTCCGGCGGGTCCTCGGACCGGACGTGACCCTGCTCGGCACCCTCCCGCAGGAACGGCTGGCCCCGGTCTACGCCGGCTGCGACGTCTTCGCCTTCCCGTCCCGCACGGAGACCTGCGGCAACGTCGTCGCCGAGGCGATGGCGAGCGGCCTGGCGGTCCTGCTGCCGGACGGCGCGCGCACCACACAGTGGCTGGCCGCGCCCGGCCAGGACGGCATCGTCGTACGAGGTGACGACCCCCGGGACTGGTCGGACGCTCTGGGCGCGCTGGTCGACCAGCCACGGCTGCTGGACGCGGTACGCCACCGCGCCGCGGCCACCGCGCGGGACACGCACCCCTCCTGGGACCGTGTCCTGACCGAGGACCTCCTGCCCGTCTGGACGGCCCCCGCCTCCTCCAACCGCAGCGGCACACCGCGTGAGGCGTGAGCCGGCGGCTCACGCCGGACCGGCCGCCCTGCGTCCCCGCAGCGCCGCGATCACCGGTGACGAGTCCAGGCTCACGATCCCGGCCGCCACCAGCGCAAGCCCCGTCACCGTGACCGCGCTGACCGGCCAGCCCGTGCGGACGGCCTCCCCGAAGACCGTCGTGCCCACGGTCACGGCGACCACCGGCTCCGTCGTGTCGATCACCGTCATGCTCGCGGCCAACGGGCCCTGCTGAAAGGCGCTCTGGATGAGCAGCAGGCCCACCACACTGGCCGCCACCAGGGCGTAGGTCTGCCAGGCGGAGAGCGCGGAGCCGAGCCCGTGCCTCAGGCGTTCCACGGTGGCGGCCAGCAGGACGGACTGGGTGCCCATGACCGCCCCGGCCGCCAGGGCCGTCGCCGATGCCCGCCAGGGCCCGGTCAGCGGCCGGGCGGCCGTCAGCGCAGCGGCGACCAGCGCGGCGGTCGCGCCCAGGATCAGCAGCCAGGACAGCGCGTCCGCCGACTCCGGACGGCCGCCGTGCGGGCGGGCGGAGAGCAGGGCGAGGGCGAGGCCGACGGTCACGGCGAGCGTGCCGAACCACTCCCGGCCACCGAGCCGCATGCGGTGCAGCCACGCGGACAGCGGCACGGCGCACACCAACTCGGCGACGATCAGCGGCTGGACGAGGCTGAGCGGCCCGAACGCCAGGGCCAGCGACTGGAATCCGTACGCCACCACGGCCAGTCCGATCCCGCACAGCCACAGCGGCTCCCGCACCAGATGGCCCAACAGGCGCGGGGACAGCGCCTCTTCGTCCGGCCGCCCGCCCGCCGCCCACTGCTGGAGGACGCCCGCGACGGCGAAGCAGACAGCGGCGGCGAGCGAGGCGAGGACGGCGATCGGCATACGCCCGCGCCCGTCCGGTTACTCGGTGGCCCGGTGGCCCGGTGCGCCCTGCGTCGCCCCCCGGGTGTGGACGTACAGCTGACGCCGGTCGGTGACGTCGAGGTGCTGCGGCAGGGGCAGTTCGTAGTGGACGGGCCTGGTGTGATCGGCGATCTGGCGGCGCGGGTTGTAGACCTGGTTGAACTTCCACAGCATGCGGGCGAAGTTCGTCTGCCCGTGCAGCAGGTTGCGGCCGAGCACGCGGGCCGCGCCGAAGGCCGTGCGCAGTCCCAGATGCTTGCGGTTGATCACGGCCTGGGTGCGCACCAGCTCCTCGTAGAACCGCTCCAACGGCAGGGCCGTGGGCACCACGGCGTGCTGGATGTCGAAGAGGCGGTAGTCGCGGGTGGTGAGCCGGCGCGACTCGGTGTGCCAGATCTCCGTCCCCGGATACGGCGTCATCACGGTGAAGTGCACGATCTCCGGCACGGCCAGCGCGAACTCCCGCACCACCCGGAAGCGTTCCTCGTCCCAGGCCGGGTCGACGATCAGGTTGATGGCGACCTTGATGCCGAGCCGGCGGGCCGTCCGAAGAGCACGGAGGTTCTCGTCGGGGCTGACCCGCTTGCGGTACAGCTCCAGCCCCTCCGCGTCGATCGCCTCCATGCCGAGGAACATGTAGCGCAGGCCCAGCCGCGCCCACCGCTCGAACACCTCGGGGTGGCGCAGCAGTACGTCGCTGCGCGTCTCCAGGTAGTAGCGCTTGCGGATGCGGCGGCGCTCCACCTCCGCGGCGATGGCGTCCCCGTGTTCGGGCCGGATGAAGGCGACGTCGTCGACGATGAACACGTTGGGCTCCCGGATGCCCGCCAGGTCGGCCGCCGCCGCCTCGGGAGAGGCCTTGCGGTAACTGCGGCCGTAGAACGTCCACGCCGAGCAGAACGAGCAGTCCCAGGGGCAGCCGCGGGTGAACTCGACGGAGGCGCACGGGTCCAGTTCGCCGATGAAGTAACGGCGCCGGTTGCGCATCAGGTCGCGCGCCGGGACGGGGGAGTCGATGCTGTGCACCATCAGCGGCGCCGGACCACGCCCCTCGGCCGTGACGATCCCGGGCACCCCCGGCACCCCGCCGTCGCGGACCGCCGCCAGCAGCGGCGCGACGGCCGGCTCGCCCTCGCCGCGGACCACCGCGTCCACCGCCCCCTCGGCCTGCTCCAGCACCTCCTCGGCGACGAAGGACACACTGTGCCCGCCGAAGAACACGAAGCAGCCCGGTACCGCCCGCTTCACCTCGGCGGCCAGCTCGATCGCCTCCGGGATGTTCGCCAGATAGTTCAGCGAGACCCCGAGAGCCTGAGGGCGGAAGGACCGGACCTCGTCGCGCAGTTGCCTCCGGCCGGTCACCTGCAGATCCACGACCCGCACCTCGTGCCCGGCGTCCCGAGCGGCGCCCGCCACCCGTTCCAGGCCCAGAGGTTCGAGCCGCAGGAAGATCTCGGAATACATCAGGGCGCTGGGGTGGACGAGCAGCAATCGCATGGTGACCTCGCCACGTGAACCGGCCGGAACCGGAGTTGGGGGAGCTTCCGGGGTCTCCCCTTCGTATCCCGGTAAACCCGCGCCCGTACCGCCCGTACCGCCGCCTGGGTGTACCCCGCGGCCCGCAGGAGTGGTCCTGCCGCGCCGGTACGTGACCGGCGCGGCCCCGGCCCACCGAAGGGACGACCGGGCGGCGGGCGGCGATTCGGGTGAGCTCGCCGCGGACGGACCGCCCCATGACTGGCGCCGGGGACCGCGCAGGCGGTGTCCTGGACTACGTGTCCCGGAAAACCGGACCCACAGCGCAGGGAGACCGACTAGTGACCCACACCGGCTCCGGTTCCATCTACGACCCGAAGGCACGTCCCGCCCCCACTCCGGCCACGGTGCGCGAGCACCGGCCGCCGTACCGCACCGACCGGCCCGTGGCACTCGTCACCGGCGCTTCTTCGGGCATCGGCGCCGCCACCGCCCGGCGCTTCGCCACCGGCGGCTGGCAACTGATCGTCAGCGGACAGGACCGGATCCGGCTGGAGGAGACGGCCGCCGGGACATCGGCCCTCGTCCTGCCCGCCGACCTCGCCGCCCCCGACGGTCCCCGTCTGCTGGCCGAGTCCGCGCTGCGCGCCACCGGCCGGATCGACGTCCTGGTCGCCGGAGCGGGCATCGGCTGGGCCGGCCCCTTCGTGACGATGCCGGCCACCGCCATCGACCGGGTGCTGACCGTCGACCTCCACGCCACGCTGCTGCTGGTCCGGGAGGTCCTGCCCGCCATGGTGAGCGCCGGCCGCGGACGGGTGGTGCTCGTCGGCTCGGTCGCGGGCTGTGTGGGGGTGCGGGAGGAGGCCGTGTACTCGGCCGCCAAGGCCGGCATCGCCGCGTTCGCCGAGGCCCTGCGGCAGGAACTGCGCGGCACCGGCGTGGGCGTGACGCTCGTTGTGCCGGGCCCGGTGGACACCGCATTCTTCGCCCGCCGCGGCACTCCCTACCAGCGCACCCGCCCACGCCCCACGCCGCCCGGCCGGGTCGCCGCCACGGTCTGGGACGCGGTCCGGCGTGGCCGGGACGACGTCTACGTCCCCGGCTGGCTGACCCTGCCGGGCCGGGTGCGCGGCCTCGCGCCCGCGGTGTACCGCCGGCTGCTGAACCGCTTCGGCTGAGGCCCGGTATCCTCGCGTGTCACCCGGGGGATGGCATGCGCCCGACCTGAATGTGACGTGACTCCCAGCCGACGAGTTTGTGCGACCCCTACAAACCCGAAGCCCTCTGAGCAGTCGGAACGCCTGCATGCCCCCCTAGTTCTGTTAAGGGGTACCAGGAAAACACCCCGGAGACTGTACGGAGTCGACGGCCCGCTTTCCCGGTTGTCCTTCGTAAGGTCGCTACATGACCGTTTTGGATGAGGCGACCGGTGAGTCGACGAGCGAGCCGACGGGCGAGCCGACGGACGCGCGCGGGCGAGTGGCCGAGCTGCACCAGATCCGCACGCAGGCGGTGGCCGGCCCGAGCGAGAGGGCGACCGAGGCGCAGCACGCCAAGGGCAAGCTGACCGCCCGGGAGCGGATCGAGCTGCTGCTGGACCCGGGCACCTTCCGTGAGGTCGAGCAGCTGCGCCGGCACCGGGCGACCGGGTTCGGCCTGGAGGCCAAGAAGCCGTACACCGACGGTGTGATCACCGGCTGGGGCACGGTGGAGGGCCGTACGGTCTTCGTCTACGCCCATGACTTCCGCATCTTCGGCGGCGCCCTGGGCGAGGCCCACGCCACGAAGATCCACAAGATCATGGACATGGCCATCGCGGCCGGGGCCCCGCTGGTCTCCCTCAACGACGGTGCCGGCGCCCGCATCCAGGAGGGCGTCAGCGCGCTGGCCGGCTACGGCGGCATCTTCCAGCGCAACACCAAGGCGTCCGGTGTCATCCCGCAGATCAGCGTGATGCTCGGCCCGTGCGCCGGCGGTGCGGCCTACAGTCCCGCGCTGACCGACTTCGTGTTCATGGTCCGTGAGACCTCGCAGATGTTCATCACCGGCCCGGACGTGGTCAAGGCGGTGACCGGCGAGGAGATCACCCAGAACGGCCTGGGCGGCGCCGACGTGCACGCCGAGACGAGCGGTGTCTGCCACTTCGCGTACGACGACGAGGAGACCTGCCTCGCCGAGGTGCGCTACCTCCTGTCGCTGCTCCCGCAGAACAACCGGGAGAACCCGCCGCGGGTGGAGTCCACGGACGCCCCCGACCGCCGCTCCGACCTCCTGCTCGACCTGGTCCCGGCGGACGGCAACCGGCCGTACGACATGGCGAAGGTCATCGAGGAGATCGTCGACGACGGCGAGTACCTGGAGGTCCACGAGCGCTGGGCGCGGAACATCATCTGCGCGCTGGCCCGCCTCGACGGACAGGTCGTCGGCATCATCGCCAATCAGCCGCAGGTGCTGGCAGGCGTGTTGGACATCGAGGCATCCGAAAAAGCTGCGCGCTTTGTGCAGATGTGTGACGCTTTTAACGTTCCGATCGTCACTTTCCTGGACGTCCCCGGGTTCCTTCCGGGTGTCGACCAGGAGCACGGCGGGATCATCCGGCACGGCGCCAAGCTGCTGTACGCGTACTGCAACGCGACGGTGCCACGGATCAGCCTGATCCTGCGTAAGGCCTACGGAGGGGCCTACATCGTGATGGACAGCCAGTCCATCGGTGCGGACCTCACGTACGCCTGGCCGACGAACGAGATCGCAGTGATGGGCGCGGAGGGTGCCGCCAACGTCATCTTCCGCCGCCAGATCGCCGAGGCCGAGGACCCCGAGGCCATGCGGGCCCGCATGGTCAAGGAGTACAAGTCCGAGCTGATGCACCCGTACTACGCCGCCGAGCGCGGTCTGGTGGACGACGTCATCGACCCCGCGGAAACCCGCGAGGTACTGATCAGGTCCCTGGCGATGCTGCACAGCAAGCACGCCGACCTGCCCTCGCGCAAGCACGGCAACCCCCCGCAGTAACCCGGCGGAACCTCTGCGGTACCCCCGCGGAAACCTCATCCACGGAGACTGATCCCCATGAACAACCCTGACATCCGCGTCGAGAAGGGCCACGCCGAGCCCGAGGAAGTCGCCGCCATCACGGCGATCCTCCTGGCCCGGGCGGCGGCACGCACGTCCACGACGACCCCGGCACACCGCGGCCGCGCCAAGGCCGGCTGGCGCCGCCTGGAGCGCGAGCCCGGCTTCCGGGCCCCGCACAGCTGGCGGTAGAACTGCCCCCCTGAGAGGCCGCGGGCCTCTCAGGGGCGCGGGGAACTGCGCGAGCAACCACGCACGATCCGTAGACGGCGAACCACCTTTCGGGGCAACCCGGTGGCCGCGCACACGCAAAAGGGGCTCCCTCTCCGTTCGGAGAGGGAGCCCCTTTTGCGTGCATCGCGCGGCAGCGCTACCGCAGGCGCGCCATCAGGGCGTGCTCGACCAGCGTGATCAGCGCGGACTTGGCGTCCGCGCGGTGTCGGGCGTCGGTGGTGATGATCGGGGTGTCCGGGCCGATCTGGAGTGCCTCGCGGACCTCGTCGGGCTGGTACGGCTGCTGGCCGTCGAAGCCGTTGAGGGCGATGACGAACGGCAGGCCGCTGTTCTCGAAGTAGTCGACGGCCGGGAAGCAGTCGGCGAGCCGGCGCGTGTCGACCAGGACGATCGCGCCGATGGCGCCGCGCACCAGGTCGTCCCACATGAACCAGAAGCGGTCCTGGCCCGGCGTACCGAACAGGTACAGGATCAGGTCCTGGTCCAGGGTGATACGGCCGAAGTCCATGGCGACCGTGGTGGTCGTCTTGTCCCCGGTGTGGGTGAGGTCGTCGATGCCTGCCGAAGCAGACGTCATGACGGCCTCCGTGCGCAGCGGGTTGATCTCCGAGACGGCGCCGACGAACGTGGTCTTGCCCACGCCGAAGCCGCCCGCCACCACGATCTTCGCGGAGGTGGTGGAGCGGGAAGGACCGCCGCTAGAGCTTGCGAAGTCCACTGAGCACCCTTTCGAGCAGTGTCACGTCTGGCTGGCCGCCGGCGTTCTCGTCGCCGCCGGGCTGATGGATGGCGACCAGGCCCGCCTCCGCCAAGTCGGCGACGAGGATCCTGGCCACGCCGAGGGGGATCGTGAGCAGAGCCGAGATCTCGGCCACCGACTTGATCTCCCGGCAGAGGTTGCAGATCCGCTGATGCTCGGGCAGCTGACCCTGCATCTGGTGCGGAGCCGCGGTGGTGTGCACCAGCGCCTCGATGGCGAGCTGGTACCGCGGCCTGGTGCGGCCGCCCGTCATCGCGTACGGGCGCACCAGGGGGTTGTGGCTGTTCGACGCCCCGCCGGGCGCCGGCTCAGGGGTGCGGCGCTGCGGCTGCACGGGCTGGATGCGCGGCGCGGCCGGCTGGTCGTACGGCGAGGGCCCGGGGCCCTGTGGCGCGTACGGCTGCCGGTGGCTCGGCGTGGAGGGGAAGTTGTACCGGTTCTGGGAACCGTCGTTCTGACCCTGGCCAGGGCCGTACGACCAGTTGCCCGAAGACGAACCGCTTGGGGGTGTTGCCACTTTCTCCTCCTCCGACTGTGCCAGGCACCCATCGCTGTGGAGCCGCGTCCCGAAACCTTACGGCCACGGGACGCGAAAACGCACCGTCTGTCTGTTAGTTGAGAAGGCTTCCCTGGAGCTCCGCACGGAGATCCGGGGTCAGGACCGTACCGGCACGGTCCACCAGAAGAGCCATCTCGTACCCAATGAGGCCGATGTCCGCTTCCGGGTGGGCCAGAACTGCGAGCGACGACCCGTCGGAAATGGACATGATGAAGAGGAATCCTCGCTCCATCTCCACAACCGTCTGGTTCACGCTGCCGCCCTCGAAGATGCGCGAGGCGCCGGCGGTCAGTGAGGTCAGACCGGAGGCGACGGCCGCGAGCTGGTCGGCGCGGTCGCGGGGGAAGCCTTCGGACATCGCCAGAAGGAGTCCGTCGGCGGAGACCACCACGGTGTGGGACACCCCGGGGGTGTTGTCCACGAAGTTGGTGATCAACCAGTTCAGGTTCTGTGCCGCCTGGCTCATCGGGCTCACACTAACGCTCCTGGTTGTAGGTGCTGTCAGGACCGAAGCCCTGGCCGTTCGTTTCACTTCCTGCGGTGCGTCCCCGCTGGACACCCCGGCGCAGGTTGCTCAGCCTGCCCCGGACGTCCTCGGGGGCGCGGGAGACCTGGGGGCCGCCCTGCGGGGTCGTCTCCGCCGCGCCCTCGACCAGATTGGCCTTGGGTACCCGCCGCGGCAGGCCGGAGGAGGTGACTCCGCCCGCCTTGGGCTTACGGAGCTGGGAGGCCTGCTGCCACCGCTCGTCGTTCGCCGAGCGCCAGCCGTCGTCGCCGTTGCTCTGAGCCGAGGGGGCCGCCGGCTCCCGGTTCGCGGGCCGGCCCGCGCCCTGCCCGCCGCCGTTGGACCCGCGACGGGGAAGCCCGGCGTCGGTCAGGGGGTGGCCGGCGGACTGGCCCGTGCCCGGACGGTCGAAGCCTACGCGGTCCCGCTCACTTGCGTCAGCGGCCTGCGGAGATTCCGCTTCGGGAGCGTACTGGTCCGGGTAGTCGTTCCGGTAGCCGTCCCGCTGCTGCCAGTCGCCCTGGTAGGACTGCTCGTCGAAGGCCGAGAAGCTCTCCGCGGAACGCGTCGGGGCGGCGGCGGGCTCCTCCTGGGCCGGCTCCGCATACGCGGGCTCCGGGTAGCCGCCGTTGGTCGCGAAACCATCGCCCTGCGGCATGCCGTTCGGCGCGTAGTACGGCTCGTCGTACGACGGCTGCTGCTGCTCCTCGTACGCCGTCTGCTCCTCGTAACCGGTCTGCTGCCCGTAGGCCGCGGACTGGTCCGGGTAGCCGTTCTGGCCGTTGTCGTACGCCTGCCGGCCGTTGTCGTAGGCCTGCTGACCGTCGAAGCCGTCGCCGTACGCGGGCGCCTCGGTGGGCTCCTGGGTGCCCTGCGGGTCGTGCGTCTGGGCCTCCAGGGCCGCGCGGCGCTCCTCGCGCATCAGGGAGCGGCCCACCGGGTCCAGCTCGCGGATGTCGTCGGGGACCTCGACGTAGCGGCTGTCGTCGAAGCCGAGTTCGGCGGCCGTGCGCATCGGCGGGTGGTTGAAGCTCTCACCCTGGAACTGCTGCTCCGGGATGATCTGCGAGACCGTGAACTCCTCGCGGTCCGGCGCCTGTTCGCCGCCACCGCCATGCGTGATGGCGTCGGGGAGCATGACCAGCGACGTGGTGCCGGCCTGCTCGCCGGAGGGGCGCAGCTGGACGCGGATGCCGTGCCGGTCGGACAGCCGGCCGACCACGAAGAGGCCCATGCGCTGGGAGATCGCGGCGTCCACGGTCGGCGGGTTGGCCAGCTTGTGGTTGATGTCCGCGAAGTCCTCGGCGGTCAGGCCGATGCCCTTGTCGTGGATCTCGATCATGACCCGACCGTCGGGCAGCCGGGTTGCGGTCACCCGAACCTTGGTCTGCGGCGAGGAGAACGTCGTCGCGTTCTCCAGCAGCTCGGCCAGCAGGTGCACGAGGTCGGTCACGGCGCGGCCGTGGATCTCGGCCTCCGGGACGCCGGATATCTCGATGCGCTCGTACTGCTCCACCTCGGAGGAGGCGGCGCGCAGCACGTCGACCAGCGGGACCGGCTGGTCCCAGCGGCGGCCGGGCTCCTCGCCGGCGAGGACCAGGAGGTTCTCGCCGTTGCGGCGCATACGGGTGGCCAGGTGGTCCAGCCTGAAGAGGTTCTCCAGCTGGTCCGGGTCGGCCTCGTTGTTCTCCAGGTCGGTGATCAGGGTCAGCTGGCCCTCGATCAGCGACTGGTTGCGGCGCGACAGGTTGGTGAAGATCGCGTTGATGTTGCCCCGCAGCAGGGCCTGTTCGGCGGCGAGCCGGACGGCCTCGCGGTGGACCTGGTCGAAGGCCCGGGCGACCTCGCCGATCTCGTCCGTGGAGGTGATCGGGATGGGCGACACACGGGTGTCGACGCGACCGGGGTCGGTCCGCGACAGCTGGTCGACCAGCATCGGCAGACGCTGCTCGGCGATACCGAAGGCGGCGTTGCGCAGCTGGCGCATCGAGCGGCTCATCTGGCGGGCCACCATGCCGGCCAGGATGAACGCGGCGAGCAGGGCGACCACGACGGCGGCACCCACGATGAAGGCGTCCCGCTTGGCGTCGTCGGCGATGCTCGCGGCCTCGTTCACCGCGGTGTCGGCCAGGTCCGCCTCGATCTGGCGGTAGGCGTCGTACTTGAGCGTGTTGACCGCCCACCAGTTCGTCGCGGTGATGCCCTCCTGGGCGAGCGCGTCGAGCTCGTCGGCGGACTGCATGGCCGCGATCTTCGCGACCATGTCGGCCGGGTCGGACGGCGGCGGGACGTACTCCTGGCCCTTCGCGGCCGCTTCCGCGGCGGCCTCCTTGGCCATCTGCCGGCCGTCCGCCGTGATCTGCTTCCGGGCGTCCTCGAGCTTCTGCGCGTCCGCCTCGGTACCACCGCCGATGTACTCCCCGATGGCGATGCCCTCGAGGTAGGCGTAGGAGGTCAGGGCGACGCGCTGCTTGGCGAGGTCGGTGGGCTGGGGGCCGGGCTTGACCAGCAGGTGCGTACCGATGGAGCGCTCCAGCGACAGCGCCGCCTTGGTCAGCGAGATCGCGTAGACCGTACGGCCGTAGCTGGTGATGTTTCCGGTGCCCAGACCGAGCTCGTTGGCGAACTCCATCAGCGGGTGGGCGATGCCGACGTAGCTCTCCTCGGTCTCCACACCGCGGAGCTTGCTCGTGTACGCGGCCGCGCGCAGGCTCTGAAGCTTGGGCTCCTCCTCGCGGAACAGGCCCAGACGGCGCTGCAGGCCGGCCTTGTCCGGCATGTTCTGCGCCGCCTCGTCGAAGGCGTCGGCGGCCTCGTCCGTCTTCTTGCGGGCCTGGGTGACCGTGGAGTTGTCCTGGCCCTTGCCCGTCAGGAGCGGGGAGGCCGTGACGTCACGCTCGTTGTAGAGCGCGTCGGCGTAGGTCAGGGAGGCCCGGACCAGACGCGCGGTGTTCTCCGCGTCCTCGGCCTCCTGCCAGGTGTCGATCGAGCTGCTCACCTGGAAGCCGCCCATGACCAGGCCGACCAGTACGGGAATCAGCAGGATCGCGTTCAGTCGGGTCGCCACCCGCCAGTTGCGCGGGGAGAAACGGCCGCCGCTCGGAGCGGGCGCGGCCGTCGGCTCCGGACCGGGCACAACGGGCGCAGGCGCCGCTCCGCGTGACGGCGGGGTGAAGTTGCCCCGGGCGGGCGGCTCGGGACCTTTGTTGCTTCGCCTCACTCGACCAACAACCTCTCGGCGGTCGGCACCTACGTCGTGCCGTTGTGTCTCAGAGCCCACTTCGCCAACGACCATCGAGTACGTCTTTGACCTTTGGGCAGTTCAGGCATTCCAGCATGTCGACCTGCGCTCTTCCAAACATGGGATGACGGGGATTCCGGGCGATCCAGGCCCCAGATAAAACGGTCATAAAGAGCGAGCCCCGTCAAAAGACGGGGCTTTTGTGCGCGCAGCGACACCAGTCGAACGCGACGCGTGGCGGTGCCACCCGATTCCTCTGCCGAAACGTTATGAACACCGAAGCCGACCGTGTCAAAGGCCACAGCCGGCTTCAGCATCCGTACTCATATGCCTACGGCAACTGCCGTACGGCGCTGCCTATTTGAGTGCTACTTCAGCCGGGCCATCAAAGCGTGCTCGACCAGCGTGATCAGCGCGGACTTGGCGTCCGCGCGGTGTCGGGCGTCGGTGGTGATGATCGGGGTGTCCGGGCCGATCTGGAGTGCCTCGCGGACCTCGTCGGGCTGGTACGGCTGCTGGCCGTCGAAGCCGTTGAGGGCGACGACGAACGGCAGACCGCTGTTCTCGAAGTAGTCCACGGCCGGGAAGCAGTCCGCCAGCCGGCGCGTGTCCACCAGCACCACCGCGCCGATGGCGCCACGCACCAGGTCGTCCCACATGAACCAGAAGCGGTCCTGCCCCGGCGTACCGAACAGGTACAGGATCAGGTCCTGGTCCAGGGTGATACGGCCGAAGTCCATCGCCACCGTCGTGGTGGTCTTGCCCCCGGTGTGCGTGAGGTCGTCGATGCCTGCCGAAGCAGACGTCATGACCGCCTCGGTGCGCAGCGGGTCGATCTCCGAGACGGCGCCGACGAACGTGGTCTTGCCCACGCCGAAGCCACCCGCCACCACGATCTTCGCCGATGTGGTGGCGCCTCTCGGTTCAGAGCTTGCGAAGTCCACTGAGCACCCTTTCGAGCAGTGTCACGTCTGGAGCACCGCCGTTGTTCTCGTCGCCGCCCGGCTGGTGGACGGCCACGAGCCCGGCCTCGGCGAGGTCCGCCACGAGGATCCGGGCCACCCCGAGCGGCATGGCGAGCAGTGCCGACACCTCGGCGACCGACTTCACCTCGCGGCACAGATGGCAGATGCGCTGGTGCTCCGGGAGCAGCCCCATGAGCGCTGCCGGGTCGGCCGTCGTGCTGATCAGCGCCTCGAGGGCGAGCTGGTAGCGCGGCCGGGTCCGGCCGCCGGTCATCGCGTACGGACGTACCAGCGGCTGGTCGCCCTCGTCCCCGTACGGATCTGTGTACGGATCATGAGAGGCGGTGGGCGGGGTCATGAATCCTCCGGGCGGGACAGCAAGTTGGTCAGTCGTGCCGTCTGACGGGGGCCGGTGGGGGGATTGTGGCGGCCGGACGGTGATTTGGTGAGACGGGTGGATCCGGGATCGCTAGTGGAGCAGACTTCCTTGCAGTTCGGCACGCAGGTCGGGCGTGAGCACGGCGCCCGCGCGGTCGACCAGCAGCGCCATCTCGTAGCCGACGAGGCCGATGTCGCAGTCGGGGTGCGCGAGAACGGCCAGGGACGAGCCGTCCGAGATGGACATGAGGAAAAGGAAACCTCGCTCCATCTCCACGACGGTCTGTGCCACGTTGCCCCCCTCGAAGATCCGGGAGGCCCCGGCGGTCAGCGAGGTGAGCCCCGACGCGACCGCCGCCAACTGGTCGGCCCGGTCGCGCGGAAAGCCCTCCGACAGCGCCAGGAGGAGTCCGTCGGCGGACACGACGACGGTGTGGGACACCCCGGGGGTGTTGTCCACGAAGTTGGTGATCAACCAGTTCAGGTTCTGTGCCGCCTGGCTCATCGGACTCAACTAACGCTCCTGCTGGTGAGTGGGGCTCGGGAAGCTGCCCGTCTGGCCGGACCCGGCCTGACGGCCCTGTGCGATACCCCGACGGAGGTTGGTCAGCCGACCGCGCACGTCCTGGGGCGCACGCGAGACCTGCGGACCGCTCTGGTGTGGTTGCTGCTGAGCAGTGCCCGGGACGAGGTTCGCCCGGGGCACCCGGCGCGGCAGACCGGAGGTGGTGACACCGCCCGCGGCCGGCTGCCGGACGCGCTCAGCCTGCCGGACGAGATCGTCGTTCGGCGAGCTGCGCCAGGCGGCGGCGGGACGCTGAGGGGCCGCGGAGGCCTGCGGCTGGCGCGGGGCCGGTGCGGAGCCGTTGCCCTGCGGCCGGTCGGGCCTGCGCTGCGGCTCGGGCTGCTGACCCTGCTGGGGCTGCTGGCCCTGCTGGCCGTGGAACCAGTTGGTCTCCAGCGTGTCGTACAGCGGCGTACGCCCGTCACCGGGGCCCGAGGCCGGCGGCAGCGCCTCCGGCGCCGGGCGGGCGGGCCTCTGCGGACGCTGCGGGGCCGGGGGCCGCTGGGCACCGAAGTCGCCCTGCGGCTGCTCGTACTGGCCCGGACCCGAGGGGTTCTGGTGGCCGCCGGGCAGCGTGTGCTGCCCGGTCGAGGAGCCGTCGTGGCCCGGCGTGGAGAACTGGCCGGTAGCCCCGTTGTCGTAAGCCTGAGGAGCGGGAGGAACCGGGAACTGTCCCGTGGAGCCGTTGCCGTACGCCTGGGGCGCCGGGAACTGGCCGGTGGAGCCGTTGTCGTACTGCTGCGGAGCGGCGTACTGGCCGGTGGAGCCGTTGTCGTGCGCCTGAGGTGCGGCGAACTGCCCCGTCGTGGACGAGCTGTTCGGCCCGTTCTGCGTGCCGAAGACGTCCGGGCGGACGAACTGGCCGCTGTTCTGCTGGCCGTTCGGGGCGCCGGGACCCTGGCGGTCGTCGATCCGCGGAACCGCCGGCATCTCGGCGGTGGCGCCGGGGCCCTGGCGGTCGTTCACGCGGGGCATCCGGGCCGTCTGCGAGACGTCCGGCTCCTCGTGGCCGCGCGGGGTGTCCAGCGCGGCGCGCGGCACCGGCGGCTGCGCGTTTTCGTCGCTCCAGCTCGGCCGGGACTGCTGGTTGCCGCCCGGCAGCTCGGCCCGTGCGCCACCGCGCGGCGGCAGCTGCGGCTGACGTCCACGCCGGCCGCGCTCGGTACCCGCGCCCGCGTCGCCGCGCTGCGGCGGCACGTTGCCGCGGCCGTCCTGGCCCTGCGGGCCACCGGAGGCCTGGGCGCCCATGCCCGCCGGGGTGGGCCGGCCCTGCTGGGGTGCCGGGGGAGTCTGCGGTCCGCGTGCACCGCCCGGAGCCCCCGGACGGCCGCCCGAGTCCCGGCCCGGCAGCTCGGCCCGCGGCCCCTGGCCGGCACCGAGCCGGCCACCGCCACCGGACGCACCGGCCCCGAGGGCACCGCCCGCGGCGGGCGCACCGGCGCCCAGCGAACCGCCGTTGCCACGGCGGGCCGCGGCCACACCGGCGGCGGCCTGCGCCGCGGCCGGGCCACCGGCGCCACCCTGACCGGGCTTGCCCTGCGGCTTCTTGCCGCCCTGGGCGACATCGACGGGCAGCATGACCAGCGCGGTCGTACCACCGGAGTCGGACGGGCGCAGCTGGATCCGGATGCCGTGCCGCTGCGACAGCCGGCCGACCACGAACAGACCCATGCGCCGGGAGACGGAGACGTCCACGGTGGGCGGCGAGGCGAGCCGCTCGTTGATCTGGGCGAGGTCCTCGGGCGAGAGGCCGATGCCGGTGTCGTGGATCTCGATCAGCACCCGGCCGTCGGGCAGGGCGTGACCGGTGACCTTGACCTTGGTCTGCGGCGAGGAGAACGACGTGGCGTTCTCCAGCAGCTCGGCGAGCAGGTGCACGAGGTCGTTGACCACGCGGCCGGCGACCTGGGTGGTCGGCACCGCGGCCAGCTCGATGCGCTCGTACTGCTCCACCTCGGACGCGGCGGCGCGGAGCACGTCGACCAGCGGGACCGGGCGGGTCCAGCGTCGGCCGGGCTCCTCACCCGCGAGGACGAGGAGGTTCTCGCCGTTACGGCGCATACGGGTGGCGAGGTGGTCCAGCTTGAACAGCGAGGCCAGCTGGTCCGGGTCCGCCTCACGGGATTCCAGTTCGGAGATCAGCGACAGCTGGCGCTGGATCAGACCCTGGGAGCGACGCGAGAGGTTGGTGAACATCGCGTTGACGTTGCCCCGCAGCAGAGCCTGCTCGGCGGCGAGGCGGACCGCCTCGCGGTGCACGTCGTCGAACGCCGCGGCCACTCGGCCGATCTCGTCGCGGGAGTGCACACCGACCGACTCCACGGACGTGTCCACGTCCTGCGGGTCGGACTCGGACAGCTGCTTGACCAGCTCGGGCAGCCGGTCCTGGGCGACCTTCGTCGCGGTGTCCTCCAGGCGGCGCAGCGAGCGGATCATGGACCGGGCCATCACGAAGGCGCCGACCAGCGAGACGCCGAGCACGAGCAGGATCAGCGCACCGGAGATGATCGCCTCGCGCTCCGATTCGCTGCGCAGCTCGCGGGCCTGCTGCTCCATGTCCTCGAGCAGCTTGCGCTCGATGTTCTTCATCTGCTGGATCTTGGTGGAGCTGTCGTCCAGCCAGTCCCGGTAGGAGCGCCTCTCCAACCCGGCCAGGCCGTTCTCCCGCAGCGCGCGGCCGGCGTAGGTGTCGGTGGCCTCGATGACGGAGTTGCCCCGGTCGATGGGCTGGAGGAGCTCCTCGGCCCCTTCACCGAAGATGCTGGTGAAGCTGCGCAGTTCGGATATCTGGCTCTCCAGCGCCGACTCTGCGTACAGCCGGTCGTTCTCGGACAGGTCGGCGGCCGTCTTGGTGTTCGCGGGCAGCGCCGCCGCCAGGACCGCGCGCTGGATCGACGCGTACTCCTTGGCGGAGGAGAACGCCGACAGGGCGCGGGTGCGCTGGATCATGTCGGGGTTGCTGGTCGCCTCCGCCATGTCCTGCGAGAGGTCGAGCAGGTGCGTGATGAGGCGGTGGTAGGCCTCCACCGTCTGCGTGGAGTTGTCCTCGGCCTCGTAGGCGTTGCTGCGGATCTCGTTGAGGCCGTTGAGATCGCGGGCGAGGCCGACCAGGCTGTCGCGGACGCCTTGGAGGTTGCCGTCCTTGCTGGCGGAGTCGACCTCCTCGGAGGCGGCGAGGAAGTTCTCCAGCGCCCGGTCCGTCTTGGTCTGGAGGCCCTTGACCGTGGTCGTGCTGGCCGTCGAGTCGTGCGCCAGCGGGCCGGCGGACTGGTCGCGCTCCTCCTGGAGCGCGGCGGCCAGTTCGGTCGCCTGCTTGGTCATTTCCGTCAGCAGCTTCATGTTGTCGAGCTGCTGGATGTCGTCCATGGACTGGTTGATACGCAGTGCGCCGAGCGAGGTGGCCGCGACCACCGGCAGCGCGAGCAGCGACACCAGACGGGTGGAGATGCGCCAGTTGCGCAGGGCTATGCGCGGCCCGGGGCCGCTCGATCCCTGCGGAGGCTTCACCGTCGGAGCGGTCGCCGGAGTGCCCGAAGGCGCCGATGCGCCGGGGCGCGCACCGCCGTCACCGGACGGGCCCGGGCCCTGGGCGTGCTGGGGCGAGGAACCGCGGTCGGTCCCACCGTGCGGCTCCGGCTCCGCCGAAGCGCTGCCATCCCTCTTGAAACGTCCCTGCACTAGCGTCGCAACCTCTGGACCAGGCGCCCCTCCGCGAACGGAAGGACGGTGTCGGCGTCGATCGGGAGCGCCCTGAATGCGCACCCGGATGGTCGTGAGTGACCGGCGCTGGACTCCCCCTTCTTGCCGCCACTCGGCGCTGTTTCGCGCCCCCTGCGCACCGGCTCGATCCTGCGGCGGTCCGTGGAATTCCAGCACAGTGCCGGATCTCCAACAAGGCCAGTTGGTCAGGCTGTGACATCCGTGACACCGCGTGAGGGATGCGTCACGACACGTAGAGCGACCTCCGCCTTATAGCGGACATTTCTGAGCGAGTCGTCGAGACGGGCGGGGTGTCCCAGTCGCGATGATCAGGAGCGGAATGTCGGCTTCAGGGGGCCAATGTCCGTTTCATTGGTATGAGTTGCCAGCCTGAATTGACCGGTTTGAGCTCGAGTTCGTGAGCAAACTCACACGCGGCCGCAGGGCGCTGCGCGCCATCCGCTGGGAATCGGATGTTTAGCCTGACGCTTTACAAGAGGCGACCTTCTGCCAACCGGCGCTTCCGGCGCCCCGTACACGACAGGGTTCAGTACAACCGTGAAGACGACGATGATGTTCCGCACGATAGCCAACCCGCGGCGCACGACGCTGGCGCACCTCGACGACGCCGACGAACTGCAGACCCCGGATCACCCGGAGCACTCCGTCGACCTCCCGACCCAGACCGCCAACCCCCGCCGCACGGTCCTGATGGACGTCCCGGCCGGGGCTGCCGCGGCGGAGCAGGGCTAGGCAAGCACTCCACAGGCCCCCTCGCGCGTCACTGCGCGAGGGGGCCTGTGAAGTCGAGACGCTGCCGTTCCTTCCCCTCCGGCCTGATCCACCGGACAGGCCCCGCCGAGATAGCCTGGAGCGTCAGACTTCAGCCAGCTCAGTCAAGGGGCCAAGCATCCCGTGCGCATCGCCAGGTTCTCCATCGACGGGAACGTCGCCTTCGGCGCGGTCGAGGGCGACAAGCCGGACGAGCTCGTCCTCGACATCATCAAGGGCATCCCGTTCGCGGACTTCGAGCTCTCCGGTACGAAGGTCCCGCTGAGCAAGGTCCGGCTGCTGCCGCCGGTCCTCCCCAACAAGGTCGTGGCCTTCGGCCGCAACTACGCCGAGCACGCGCGCGAGCTGGGCAACGAGGTCCCGGACGCCCCGTTCGCCTTCTTCAAGCCGTCCACCTCGGTGATCGGCCCCGGCGACGAGATCCAGTACCCCTCCTTCTCCGAGGAACTCCACCACGAGGCCGAGCTGGCCGTCGTGATCGGCCGCCTGTGCCGCGAGGTCCCGCCCGAGCGCGTCAAGGAAGTGATCCTGGGCTACACCTGCGCCAACGACATCACCGCCCGTGACGTGCAGAGGCGCGAGAAGCAGTGGGCCAGGGCCAAGGGCTTCGACACCTCCTGCCCGCTCGGCCCCTGGGTGGAGACGGACGTCGACCCGTCCGACCTCACCATCCAGCTCACCGTCAACGGACAGCAACGCCAGCTCGGCCGCACCAGCGAGATGATCCACCCGATCGAGGATCTGATCGTCAACATCTCCGAGGCCATGACGCTGCTCCCCGGCGACGTGATCCTCACGGGCACCCCCGCGGGGGTCGGCCCCCTCGCTGTCGGCGACGAGGTCTCCGTCAGCATCGAAGGCATCGGCACTCTCACCAACAAGGTTGTCAAGCGTGGCTAGCGCACCCGGCTCCCCCGTTCGCGTACGTTTCTGTCCGTCGCCCACCGGTAACCCCCACGTGGGCCTGGTCCGCACCGCCCTGTTCAACTGGGCGTTCGCGCGGCACCACGGCGGCACCCTGGTCTTCCGTATCGAGGACACCGACGCGGCCCGCGACTCCGAGGAGTCCTACGAGCAGCTGCTCGACGCGATGCGCTGGCTCGGCTTCGACTGGGACGAGGGCCCGGAGATCGGCGGCCCGCACGCCCCGTACCGCCAGTCGCAGCGCATGGACATCTACAAGGACGTGGCCCAGAAGCTCCTGGACGCCGGCCACGCCTACCACTGCTACTGCTCCCAGGAGGAGCTGGACACCCGCCGCGAGGCCGCCCGCGCGGCCGGTAAGCCGTCCGGCTACGACGGCCACTGCCGCGAGCTCACCGCCGAGCAGGTCGCCGAGTACCAGGCGCAGGGCCGCACCCCGATCGTCCGCTTCCGCATGCCGGACGAGACGATCACCTTCACGGACCTGGTCCGCGGCGAGCTGACGTTCACGCCGGAGAACGTCCCGGACTACGGGATCGTCCGAGCGAACGGCGCTCCCCTCTACACGCTCGTGAACCCGGTCGACGACGCCCTGATGGAGATCACGCACATCCTGCGCGGCGAGGACCTGCTCTCCTCCACCCCGCGCCAGATCGCCCTGTACAAGGCGCTGATCGAGCTGGGCATCGCCAAGGGCGTCCCGGAGTTCGGGCACCTGCCGTACGTGATGGGTGAGGGCAACAAGAAGCTCTCCAAGCGCGACCCGCAGTCGTCGCTCAACCTCTACCGGGAGCGCGGCTTCCTCCCCGAGGGCCTCCTCAACTACCTCTCGCTCCTCGGCTGGTCGCTCTCGGCCGACCAGGACATCTTCACCATGGACGAGATGGTCGCGGCCTTCGACATCGCGGACGTGAACCCCAACCCGGCCCGCTTCGACCTCAAGAAGTGCGAGGCGATCAACGGCGACCACATCCGCCTGCTCGATGTGAAGGACTTCACAGAGCGCTGCCGCCCGTGGCTCCAGGCCCCGTTCGCCTCATGGGCCCCGGAGGCCTTCGACGAGATGAAGTGGCAGGCCGTCGCCCCGCACGCACAGACCCGTCTGAAGGTCCTCTCCGAGATCACCGACAACGTCGACTTCCTGTTCCTGCCGGAGCCGGTCTTCGACGAGGCGAGCTGGAACAAGGCGATGAAGGAGGGATCCGACGCCCTGCTGCGCACCGCCCGCGAGAAGCTCGACGCGGCCGACTGGAACTCCGCCGAGTCCCTGAAGGAGGCCGTCCTGGCCGCCGGTGAGGCGCACGGCCTCAAGCTCGGCAAGGCCCAGGCCCCGGTCCGGGTCGCCGTCACCGGCCGCACGGTCGGCCTGCCGCTCTTCGAGTCCCTGGAGGTCCTGGGCAAGGAGAAGACGCTGGCCCGTATCGACGCGGCGCTGGCGAAGCTGACGGCGTAGCGCGCCCGAGGGGCGGCATCCGGAACGGGTGCCGCCCCTTCGCGGTACCCGCCCGGAACCCGCGGTCGCCGGGTTACCGTCGGACCATGAGCATTCAGGCCGTGGTCTGGGACGTCGACGACACGCTTTTCGACTACACGACCGCGGACCGCGCCGGAATGGGCGCGCACCTGGCGGCCGAGGGCCTGCTCGACGGGTACGACAGCGTCGAGCAGGCCCTCGCGTACTGGCGGCAGGTCACGGACCGGCAGTGGGCGCGGTTCGCCGCCGGTGAGGTGTCCTTCGAGGAGCAGCGGCGGGACCGCGTACGGGTGTTTCTCGGCGAGGAGCTCAGCGACGCCGAGGCCGAGGCCTGGTTCGAGCGGTACCTCGGGCACTACGAGGCCGCCTGGGCCCTCTTCCCGGACGTACTGCCCGCCCTGGACGCCCTCGCCGCCAGCCACCGGCACGCGGTGCTCTCCAACTCCAGCCTGCACGTCCAGGACCGCAAGCTGCGCGTTCTGGGCGTGCGCGACCGCTTCGAGGCCGTGCTGTGCGCCGCCGAGCTCGGCGTCTCCAAGCCCGAGGCCGGCGCCTTCCTCGCGGTGTGCGAGGCGCTGGCCCTGCCGCCGCATCTCGTCGCGTACGTCGGAGACCACCCGGAGATCGACGGGCGGGGCGCCGCCGACGCCGGACTGCTGTCGGTCTGGATCGACCGTGGCGGTGCGTACACCAGCGGTGACGCCTCCACCGGACCGCACCGGATCGCCTCGCTCACCGAACTCCCCGCGATCCTCGGCTCGGAAAGCCGTTTTGGAGCCCCGTCCACCTTCAGGTAATGTTCTTCCTGCGCCGCCGGGGAGCGGGCCGAGAGGCCGGAAACCGACAGCGCAAAGCTAGAACAAGATCCCCTCAGGGGCTTGCGTTCCAGTGGCCTATGGTGTAATTGGCAGCACGACTGATTCTGGTTCAGTTAGTCTTGGTTCGAGTCCAGGTAGGCCAGCTCGCAGAGCTCATCTGCAAAGCCCCCGTTGTGTAGCGGCCTAGCACGCTGCCCTCTCAAGGCAGTAGCGCCGGTTCGAATCCGGTCGGGGGTACGGATCCTTCGGGATCAAGGCCCCCGTTGTGTAGCGGCCTAGCACGCCGCCCTCTCAAGGCGGTAGCGCCGGTTCGAATCCGGTCGGGGGTACGCACTGGTCTAAACCACATTGGTCTATGGTGTAATTGGCAGCACGACTGATTCTGGTTCAGTTAGTCTTGGTTCGAGTCCAGGTAGACCAGCTCGGATCTGCGGAAACGCAAGATCCTCGCCCCCGTTGTGTAGCGGCCTAGCACGCCGCCCTCTCAAGGCGGTAGCGCCGGTTCGAATCCGGTCGGGGGTACGCAGATCGATGGGCCTCCACTTCGGTGGGGGCCCATCGGCGTGTCCGGGCCGACTTCCCTGCCTCACACCCTGCCGAACCGGCGGCGTGACTCCTCCGCCTCCGCCAGCCGGCGCAGGGCGAGCAGCACCGGCTCGTACAGCACGGTCAGCGCCACGGCCGCCTCCACCTGTTCGTCCGGTGTGCCGCCGTACCGCTCCACCAGATCCAGGTCGTGGACGGCGAGCTGCCTCAGCGTGCGGGCGTACGGCTCCAAGTCCTCGATGGCGCAGGGATATCCGAGCCGCTCCAGGGCCGCGATCGCGGTGACGAGCATCCCGAGCGCGGGGGGCGTCACATCGGTCGTGGGGCCGTAGCCCCAGCCGAGCAGCTCCAGCAGGCGGTTCGCGCGCTGCCGGGCCGTCTCGGTCGCCGGGTCCTCCGCGTCGGCGGACCTGCCGTGCGGGAGGGCCCACACGGCGGTGCCCAGGCGCGCGTTGTGGTCCAGGGAGTCGTCGTCCAGTGCGGTGAGCACGTCTCGCGCGGAGGCCACGGAGACCCCGCCGACCTGGATCAGTGCCCGCACCAGGCGCAGCCGGCGCAGGTGCTCCTCGCCGTACTCGGCCTGGGTGGCGGTGACCCGGCGGCCCGGCGGGAGCAGGCCCTCGCGCAGGTAGTACTTGATCGTGGCCGTGGAGACCCCGCTGCGCTCGCTCAGCTCCGCCAGTCGCATGTCCGTCCCGTGTTCGAGTTTCCGCTTGCGCTCCCTGTTGGGGAGTGTCACTATCCAAGCATGGATAGCGACGCTATCCAATGACGGGATGGGGGACATCATGAGCAAGCCGATCGAAGGGCGCATGTCCGCCGCGGGTGAGGGCGAGATCGTCGTCTTCCTCATCGGGATGCGCGTCAACAGCTTTGCGGCACTGCGGAGTTGGTGGCCGGTCGCCAAGGCCATGCCGCCCATGCTGGCGGAGCTCTCGCGCGAGAAGGGCAGCGGACTGCTGGGGTACCAGTTCCTGCTGGGCTTCCCGCGGGTGCTGTACGTCGTGCAGTACTGGGACTCGCAGGAGAAGCTCCTTGCGTACGCCTCGGCACCGGACCGGCGGCACCGCCCGGCCTGGGCTGCATTCAACCGGCGGCTGCGGGCGGGGAAGGGGAAGGTCGGCTTCTGGCACGAGACGTACGTCGTGCCCGCCGGGTCCTACGAGTCGGTCTACGTGAACATGCCCGAGTTCGGCCTCGGGCGGGCCACCGGGGTGGTGCCGGTCGCCCGGCGCGGCGACCGTGCGGCCGACCGACTCAAGGTGAAGTGAGCGGGGCGGACATCGGGGGACGAGCCTGCCGCGGCGTTGAGGCGGGCCCTCCTCCCGGTCACCGGCCGCTGGTCAGCTCGAGCGGCGCAGGGCCTCGGAGAGGCGGGCGGCGGCGTCGATGACCGCCTGCGCGTGCATACGGCCCGGGTGGCGCGTGAGGCGCTCGATGGGGCCGGAGACGGAGACGGCGGCCACGACGCGGTTGGAGGGGCCGCGTACCGGTGCGGAGACGGACGCGACGCCCGGCTCGCGCTCGCCGATCGACTGCGCCCAGCCCCGGCGTCGTACGCCCGAGAGCGCGGTGGCCGTGAAGCGGGCGCCCTGCAGGCCCCGGTGCAGACGCTCCGGCTCCTCCCAGGCCATGAGGATCTGCGCCGAGGAACCGGCCTTCATCGTGAGTGTCGAGCCGACCGGGACCGTGTCCCGCAGGCCGGACAGGCGCTCCGCCGCGGCGACGCAGATGCGCATGTCGCCCTGACGTCGGTAGAGCTGTGCGCTCTCGCCCGTGACGTCACGGAGGTGGGTGAGCACCGGGCCCGCCGTGGCGAGGAGGCGGTCCTCGCCGGCGGCCGCGGCCAGTTCTGCCAGCCGCGGGCCGAGAATGAAACGGCCCTGCATGTCGCGCGCCACCATACGGTGGTGTTCCAAAGCCACGGCCAGGCGGTGAGCCGTGGGTCGTGCCAGTCCGGTGGCCGCGACCAGACCCGCGAGGGTGGCCGGACCGGACTCCAGAGCGCTCAGGACGAGGGCCGCCTTGTCCAGAACGCCGACGCCGCTACTGTTGTCCATGCAACGATACTTGCGTCTCACTCTGTGAAACGCAAGTTCAATTTTCGGTGGAACACGCCACCCTGGATGTCACGAAGGCACAGTGGCCCGCGGACCGACGGGCCTGGCGGCGGGCGCCCGGACACCGGGGTGCGGGCGCCGCCTCCTCAAGATCTCTAGTTGGGTCGGCGCACCTTTGCCGACCGGAGGGAAAGCGATGGGTAGGACACTCGCGGAGAAGGTCTGGGACGACCATGTCGTCCGGCGCGCCGAGGGCGAGCCCGACCTCCTCTACATTGATCTGCACCTGCTGCACGAGGTGACCAGCCCGCAGGCCTTCGACGGCCTCCGCAAGAGCGGCCGGAAGGTGCGCCGCCTCGACCTCACCATCGCGACCGAGGACCACAACACCCCCACCCTCGACATCGACAAGCCCATCGCGGACCCGGTCTCCCGCGCCCAGCTGGAGACGCTGCGCAAGAACTGCGCCGAGTTCGGCGTACGGCTGCACCCGCTCGGCGACGTCGAGCAGGGCGTCGTCCACGTCGTCGGCCCGCAGCTGGGACTCACCCAGCCCGGCACCACCGTCGTCTGCGGCGACTCCCACACCTCCACGCACGGCGCCTTCGGCGCGCTGGCGTTCGGCATCGGCACCTCGCAGGTCGAGCATGTGCTGGCCACCCAGACGCTGCCCCTGGCCCGCCCCAAGACCATGGCGATCACGGTCGACGGCGAACTGCCCGAGGGCGTCACCGCCAAGGACCTGATCCTGGCGATCATCGCCAGGATCGGCACCGGCGGCGGCCAGGGCTACATCCTGGAGTACCGCGGCTCCGCCATCGAGAAGCTCTCGATGGAGGCCCGGATGACCATCTGCAACATGTCGATCGAGGCCGGCGCCCGCGCGGGCATGATCGCCCCCGACGAGACCACGTTCGCCTACCTCAAGGGCCGTCCGCACGCCCCCGAGGGTGCCGACTGGGACGCGGCGGTGGAGTACTGGAAGACGCTGCGCACCGACGACGACGCCGAGTTCGACGCCGAGGTCGTCATCAACGCCGGCGAACTGTCGCCGTTCGTCACCTGGGGCACCAACCCCGGCCAGGGCGCGCCCCTTTCGGCCGCCGTCCCCGACCCTGCTTCGTACGAAGACGCTTCGGAGCGCCTGGCCGCCGAAAAGGCCCTGGAATACATGGGGTTGGAGGCCGGGCAGCCGCTGCGCTCCATCAAGGTGGACACCGTCTTCGTAGGCTCCTGCACCAACGGCCGCATCGAGGACCTGCGCGCCGCCGCCGAGCTCCTGAAGGACCGCAAAGTGGCCGACGGCGTACGGATGCTGGTCGTCCCGGGCTCCGCGCGGGTCGGTCTGCAGGCCGTCTCCGAGGGGCTGGACGTCGTCTTCAAGGAGGCCGGCGCCGAATGGCGGCACGCGGGCTGTTCGATGTGCCTCGGCATGAACCCCGACCAGCTGGCCCCCGGTGAGCGCTCCGCGTCCACCTCCAACCGCAACTTCGAGGGCAGGCAGGGCAAGGGCGGCCGTACGCACCTGGTGTCGCCGCAGGTCGCCGCCGCGACCGCCGTGCTCGGCCACCTGGCCTCCCCGGCCGACCTGACCGAAGAGCCCGCCCGTACGCCCGCTGGAGTCTGATCAGTCATGGAAGCATTCACCACCCACACCGGCCGGGCCGTCCCGCTGCGACGCAGCAACGTCGACACCGACCAGATCATCCCCGCCCACTGGCTCAAGAAGGTGACCCGGGACGGGTTCGAGGACGGGCTGTTCGAGGCCTGGCGCAAGGACACGTCCTTCATCCTCAACCAGCCCGAGCGGCAGGGTGCGACCGTGCTGGTGGCCGGCCCCGACTTCGGCACCGGTTCCTCGCGTGAGCACGCCGTCTGGGCGCTGCAGAACTACGGCTTCAAGACCGTGATCTCCTCCCGCTTCGCCGACATCTTCCGCGGCAACTCGCTGAAGAACGGGCTGCTCACGGTGGTTCTGGAGCAGAAGATCGTCGACGCGCTGTGGGAGCTCACGGAACAGGACCCGCAGGCCGAGATCACCGTCGACCTGGAGCGCCGCGAGGTGCGCGCGGAGGGCATCACCGCCTCCTTCGAGCTGGACGAGAACTCCCGCTGGCGGCTGCTGAACGGGCTGGACGACATCTCCATCACGCTGCAGAACGAGGGCGACATCGCCACGTACGAGGCGGGGCGGCCCGCGTACAAGCCGCGCACGCTGAAGGTCTGAACCTTCGGACCCCCCCGGCGGTCGAGTTTCGGCCACCCCAGACCCTGGCTGTGCCCCCGATCGGACCGATCGGGGGCACAGCCGTTTTTGCGCCCGGACGGTGCCGCGCGCGACACCGTCCGTTCCTTCAACTTCCCACGTTAGGACGGTTGTTGTTGGGGTACGCGAGCCTTGACAACGCGGCGTCGACAGGGGCCCGGAGGGCCGTTTGAGGCGGCAGTTGCCACCCCGGGCAGGCGACAACTCGCCCCAGATGGCACAATCTGTGCATGGAACACGACGGCCAACTCGAGCTCTATGCGGCGGTCGCGGACCAACTCAAGGAAGCGCACGCAAGGGTGCGCGCACTGCAAGTCCCGGAGGGCGTACGGATGGCGCTGACCCGGAAGCTGCTGGTCATCACGGCCGCGGCCAAGCACGATCTTGCCGATGCGACAAGGCGCCTGGAGCGGTTCACGGCCGACCTCGACGAGGGTCGATTCCCCGAAGAGGAAGCCTGAACAGTCCGGAACCGTCGAGTCGGCTGCGGCACAAGGGTGATTAGCCCGTTTCGTGTTTGATTTGCGGTATATATCTGCCTAACGTGCGAAAAGCTTGAACACTTTCGTTCTGGCGATGTCTCCGAAGGGGAAGACGTGAACAAGGCGCAGCTCGTAGAAGCGATTGCCGACAAGATGGGCGGCCGCCAGCAGGCTGCCGACGCTGTCGATCATGTACTGGACGCCATCGTCCGAGCGGTCGTTGCAGGTGAGCGGGTCTCGGTCACCGGCTTCGGTTCGTTCGAGAAGGTCGACCGGCCGGCCCGGTACGCCCGCAACCCTCAGACGGGCGAGCGGGTTCGGGTCAAGAAGACCTCGGTGCCGCGGTTCCGTGCGGGCCAGGGTTTCAAGGACCTGGTGAGCGGCTCGAAGAAGCTCCCGCGCGGGGGCGAGGTCGCCGTCAAGAAGGCGCCCAAGGGCAGCCTGACCGGCGGTGCCGCGGCCACGGTCAAGAAGGCCGCCGCCAAGAAGACCACCAAGGCCGCGGCGAAGAAGGCCGCGGCGAAGAAGGCCCCCGCCAAGAAGGCCACGGCGGCTGCGAAGAAGGCCGCGGCGAAGAAGGCCCCCGCCAAGAAGACCACGGCGGCCGCCAAGACCACCGCAGCGAAGAAGACCACCGCCAAGAAGGCCCCGGCGAAGAAGGCGACGGCCAAGAAGGCCCCCGCCAAGAAGTCGACGGCGCGCAAGAGCGCCGCCAAGAAGACCACCGCCCGCAAGAGGTAGCGGCGCGGAATTGCTCACGCGCCGGGCCGGACTCCCCTCGGGAGCCCGGCCCGCGGTGTGTTTCGGGACGGTTGAGCAGGGGCGGTTGAGCAGGGGGGTTTCAGAGCGTCTGGAGTGTCACCAGGGTGATCCGGGGGCTGTCCTCGGACCCCTCCACCTCGATACGCACCCGCTGCCCGGGCCGCAGCAGTCTGAGCCCGCCCGCATCGAAGGCGGCGGCGTCGAAAGGCACCGGAGTGCCGTCGTCGAGCAGCACCTGCCCGCTGCGCGTCTCGGCGTCGTAGGTGTATGCGGTGGCCTGCATGACGGCAGCCTACTGCCCCGGGATCAGCAACCGCGCTGTGGCCGCTGCCGTACGGGGTCCCACTCCGAGGGCGAGCGCCGCACGCAGATCGTCGCCGGTGTCCACGTCCTGGCGTACCGAATCCACGCCCCCGAGGCCGAGTTCCACCGCGCCGGATGCGCGATGGCGGGCCCGGGAATCCGTGCCGAATGCCGGGAGCAATTCCCGGCCCGGAGCGGCCGCCAGCAGTGTCGTACCGATTGCGGCCGCATCGGGGAGAAAGGCGCGCGGGAATTCCCCGGCCGCCTCCAGCACCCGGGCCAATTCCGGTGGGCGCAGGGCGGGAAGATCGGCGTTCAGGGCGGCGACGGGGATTTCGGGACGTTCGGCCCGGACGGTTGCCGCTCCGTGCGCCAGAGCGGCGTTCAGGCCGCCGCTCGGCTCGTCCGTGACGATCCGGGCGCCCAGCGCGGCCAGCTCCCGGCCCGCCAGGGCGTCGTCCGTGACAACTGCCACATCCCGCACCGCCGGGCAGATCAGCGCGGCGGCCACCGTGTCCTGCGCGAAAGCGAGGGCGAGGCCCGGGCGCAGCCCGTCGCCGGCGGCGTCGGAGAGCCTGCTCTTGGCCCGCGCCAGAGACTTCACGGGTATCACCAAGGTCCAGTGCACGAGCGTTCGTCCCTCTCTTGTCGCGGCCATTGTCACCCGGGCCATGGGGGCGGGCGGAGACTCGGGCGTACGGTGTTCTCGACAGACAGGCGGCCTGGGGCGACACTTGTGCGGCCCCCATGCCCTGGAAGGAAGGTGTCCGTGTGCCCCGCCGCAGAATCGGCTTCTGGTACCGCTTCGCCGCGGTGATCTGCAAACCGCCGCTGGTCGTTCTGCTCAAGCGGGACTGGCGTGGAATGGAGCACATTCCGGCCGCGGGCGGTTTTATCACCGTGGTCAACCATAATTCCCATGCCGACCCATTCGCGTACGCGCACTTTCAGTACAACACCGGACGGGTTCCGCGATTCCTGGCGAAGAGCGGGCTTTTCAGGAAGGGATTCGTGGGCGCCGCGATGCGCGGCACCGGACAGATCCCCGTCTACCGCGAGAGCACAGACGCACTGAGCGCCTTCCGGGCCGCGATCGACGCCGTGGAGCGCGGCGAGTGCGTCGCGTTCTACCCCGAGGGCACCATCACCCGCGACCCGAACGGCTGGCCCATGACCGGCAAGACCGGTGCCGCCCGCGTCGCGCTGAAGACCAAGTGCCCCGTCATCCCGGTCGCCCAGTGGGGCGCCAACGAACTGCTGCCGCCGTACGCCAAGAAGCCGCACCTCTTCCCGCGCAAGACCAGCCATGTGCTCGCCGGCCCGCCGGTGGACCTCTCGCCCTTCTACGGCAAGGACATGACCGCGGACGTCCTCAAGGAGGCCACCGAGGTCATCATGGCCGCGATCACCCGGCAGCTGGAGGAGATCCGTGGCGAGCGGGCACCCGAGACGCCGTACGACCCGAAGCGCGAACGCGTCGAGCAGCGGCGCCGGACCGAGGCGCAGACGCAGGCGCGGGCGCAGGCAGAGGTGCCCGCGCAGGCAGAGGCAAGGGCGCAGGGCAGGGCGGCCGGTCCGGCCGGTCGGGAAGTGGCCGGGCAGTTCGGCCGGGAAGAGGGGCAGGGGCAGTGAGCAAGCCGGTCAAGGCTGCGGTCTTCAGCGCGGGTTCGTGGGGCACGGCGTTCGGCATCGTGCTCGCCGACGCGGGGTGCGAGGTCACCCTGTGGGCGCGCCGCGCGGAGGTCGCGGAAGCGATCAACTCCAGCCGGACCAACCCCGACTACTTCCCGGGCTTCGAACTCCCCGAGAACCTGCGCGCCACCACGGACCCCGCCGAGGCCGCCGCCGGCGCCGACTTCACGGTGCTGTCCGTCCCCTCGCAGACCCTGCGCGACAACCTCGCCGCCTGGGTGCCGCTGCTGGCCCCCGGCACCGTTCTGGTCTCGCTGATGAAGGGCGTCGAACTCGGCTCCGCCATGCGGATGAGCGAGGTCATCGAGGATGTCGCCAAGGTCGGCCCGGAGCAGGTCGCCGTGGTCACCGGACCCAACCTCGCCCGCGAGATCGCCGCGCGCATGCCGGCGGCGGCCGTGGTCGCCTGCACCGACGAGGCGGTCGCCCGGCGGCTCCAGGCCGCCTGCCACACGCCGTACTTCCGCCCGTACACCAACACCGACGTCGTCGGCTGTGAACTCGGCGGTGCGGTCAAGAACGTCATCGGGCTCGCCGTCGGCATCGCGGACGGCATGGGGCTCGGCGACAACGCCAAGGGGTCGCTCATCACGCGCGGGCTCGCCGAGACCACCCGGCTCGGGCTCGCCATGGGCGCCGACCCGCTGACCTTCTCCGGGCTCGCGGGCCTGGGCGACCTGGTGGCGACCTGCTCGTCGCCGCTGTCCCGCAACCACACCTTCGGCACCAACCTCGGCAAGGGCATGACCCTCGAGGAGACCATCGCGGTCACCAAGCAGACCGCCGAGGGTGTCAAGTCCTGTGAGTCGGTGCTGGATCTGGCCCGCCGGCACGGTGTCGACATGCCGATCACCGAGACGGTCGTCGGGATCGTGCACGAGGGCAAGCCTCCCGTGGTCGCCCTCAAGGAGCTGATGTCGCGCAGCGCGAAGCCGGAACGGCGCTGAGCGCTCCGCGGGTGGTGCCGCGAAGGGAAGTGCCGCGAGGTGCCGTCGGTCGTCCGCGGCGCCGTCGTGGCTCGTCGCGCCCACGGTGGGGGTCCCCCCGCTCATGGGGGTCCCCCACGCGAGCGAAGCCGATCGTGGGGAAGAAGCCGAGAGCGGGGGAGGAGCCGCATGTCGACACAGTCCCCCGCCCCTTCAGGGCGCTGCCGAACCGCCGCCGACTCCGCCCCGCCCGGGGAGGCGCTAGGTCGGGGCCCTACCAACGGGTACCCTCATCGCGATATGAGCACCGAGAACCTCCCCCAGAGCCCTGAGCAGCCGTCTCGCAAGCCGCGCGTGGCCGTCGTGTTCGGCGGGCGCAGCTCCGAACACGGGATCTCCATGGTCACCGCCGGCGCCGTACTGCGGGCCATCGACCGGACGAAGTACGACGTCCTGCCGATCGGCATCACCCGGGAAGGCCGCTGGGTGCTCACCGCCGACGAACCGGAGCGCATGGCGATCGCCGACCGCCGCACGCCCGACGTCGAGGAGCTCGCCGAGTCGACCGAGGGCGGTGTGCTGCTCCCCGTCGACCCCGCGAGCCGCGAAGTCGTCTACAGCGAGCCCGGATCGGTCCCCAAGGCGCTCGGCGAGGTCGACGTGGTCTTCCCGGTGCTGCACGGTCCGTACGGCGAGGACGGCACGCTCCAGGGCCTCCTGGAGCTCTCCGGCGTGCCGTACGTGGGTTCCGGGGTGCTCGCCTCGGCCGTGGGCCAGGACAAGGAGTACATGAAGCGGGTGTTCGTCTCGTTCGGGCTGAAGGTGGGCCCGTACGTGGTGATCAGGCCGCGCGAGTGGCAGCTCGACGAGACCGGCGCGCGGCGCCGGATCGCCGAGTTCGCGGGGGAGCACGGCTGGCCGCTGTTCGTGAAGCCCGCGCGCGCGGGGTCGTCGATCGGCATCACCAAGGTCGAGTCCTTCGAAGGCCTCGACGAGGCGATCGCCGAGGCCCAGCGCCACGACCCGAAGATCATCGTCGAGGCCGCGCTGCGTGGCCGTGAGATCGAGTGCGGAGTGCTGGAGTTCGAGGACGGCCCGCGCGCCTCCGTCCCCGCCGAGATCCCGCCGCCGGACGCCCACGCGTACTACGACTTCGAGGCGAAGTACATCGACTCCACGCCGGGGATCGTGCCGGCCCCGCTCACCGACGAGCAGACCGCCGAGGTGCGCAGGCTCGCCGTCGAGGCGTTCGAGGCGGCGTCCTGCGAAGGGCTCGTCCGGGCGGACTTCTTCCTCACCGAGGACGGTGAGTTCGTGATCAACGAGATCAACACGATGCCCGGCTTCACGCCCATCTCGATGTACCCGCAGATGTGGCAGGCGAGCGGGGTGGCGTACGCGGAGCTGGTGGACCGCCTGATCCAGGCGGCACTTCGCCGCTCAACCGGACTGCGCTGACCGCCGCCGGACAGGTCCTAGTCGGCGATCCCCCTCGGGATCGCCTTCTTGACGGCCGAAGCCAGGTCGATGAGCACGGCGGACGAGTCGCGCCCCGCCGGCACGGCGACCTCGACGTACGCAAGACGATTGGCGGTTGTGAAGCGGTACGCCCCGTCGCCCGCGTCCTCCATCAGCCAGTCGACGCCGTTCACGCCCCCGGCCACCGCGTCGGGATCCCGCCCCTCCGCCACCTTCGGGTCGATCATCTTCGGCGGCCGTGCGACACCGCAGCGCAGTATGATCGCGGGGTTTCCCCAGCCCGCCGTGAGGACGGACCGGGGCTCGGGGTCCCGGCGCTCCAGACCGGCGACCTCACGCGGCAGCGCACCGTCCAGGTTCTGACACAGCTTGGTGACCTCTGTGTCCGGGCTGGGAACCGCGGTGCCCGCGCTGTCGTCTGCTGAGGAGCAGCCCGCGACGGTGATCAACAGGACGGACGCGGGCAGACCGATGAGCCGGTGACGGGAAAACTTCACCGGCCAAGGGTAGACGGGGGCTACAGATGGACGACCGGGCAGGTCAGGGTGCGGGTGATCCCGTCCACTTGCTGGACCTTGGCGACCACCATGCGGCCGAGGTCGTCGACGGTGTCGGCCTGGGCGCGCACGATGACGTCGTACGGTCCCGTCACGTCCTCGGCCTGGATCACCCCAGGGATCTTGCTGATCGTCTCGGCGACGGTCGACGCCTTGCCGACCTCCGTCTGGATCAGGATGTACGCCTGTACCACGGAACCTCCAGGGCGGCCACGAGGATCATGTGGGGAAAAGGAACGCCACGGTATCGCGTTGCCGCTCGCCGCGGGGAGACCTGCGGTGACCACGGCACACGCGCCGCGGTGCAGGCACGACGGATGTTGACGGTCGGGCGGGGCGGATCGGCGGTCACTTCGACCGTATCGAGGACACTGATGGCCCGCGACCGGGAACGCACAGGGACAGAAGGGGCGTAAGGGCAATGAAGGGCACTGTTGGTGAGCTCGGTGAGTTCGGGCTCATCAGGGAGCTCACCTCCCGTCTCACCACCACCCCGGCGGTGCGGGTCGGGCCGGGTGACGACGCCGCGGTGGTCGCCGCGCCCGACCGTCGGGTGGTGGCCAGTACCGACCTCCTCCTGGAGGGGCGGCACTTCCGCCGGGACTGGTCCACGGCGTACGACGTGGGCCGCAAGGCGGCCGCGCAGAACCTCGCGGACATCGCGGCGATGGGCGCCGTCCCGACCGCGCTGCTGCTCGGTCTGGTCGTCCCGGCCGAACTCCCGGTGACCTGGCCGACGGAGCTGATGGACGGCCTGCGCGACGAGTGCCAGGTCGCGGGCGCCGCCGTGGTGGGCGGTGATGTCGTACGGGGTGACACGATCATGGTGTCGATCACCGCGCTCGGCGATCTGCGCAACCAGGAGCCCGTGACCCGGGCCGGCGCCCAGCCCGGTGACCTCGTCGCGGTGACCGGCTGGCTCGGCTGGTCCGCCGCCGGCTACGCGGTGCTGTCGCGCGGGTTCCGCTCGCCGCGCGCCTTCGTCGAGGCGCACCGGCGCCCCGAGCCGCCGTATCACGCCGGTCCGGCGGCGGCCGCGTTGGGCGCGACGGCGATGTGCGACGTCAGCGACGGGCTGATCGCCGACCTCGGGCACATCGCGGAGGCCAGCAAGGTCCGCATCGACATCCGCTCCGGTGCGATCGACGTCCCCTCGCAGATGAACGACATCGGGCAGGCGGTCGGGGTGGACCCCCTGCAGTGGGTGCTCACCGGGGGAGAGGACCACGCGATCGTGGCGACCTTCCCGCCGGACGTGAAGCTGCCCGCCCGCTGGAAGGTCATCGGTGAGGTGCTCAACCCCTCGGCACTGCCGCAGGTGACGGTCGACGGGGCGGCGTGGGCCAAGGGCGGCTGGGACCACTTCGGGGACATCGAGTCATGAGCGCGCCGCCCAGAGTGCTGACCGTGGCCGGCTCGGACTCCGGCGGGGGCGCGGGCATCCAGGCCGACCTGAAGACGATGCTCGCGCTCGGCGTGCACGGCATGAGCGTGCTCACCGCGGTCACCGCACAGAACTCCCTCGGGGTGCAGGGCGCCTGGGAACTGCCGGTGGCAGCGGTGCGGGCCCAGTACCGCAGCGTCGTCGACGACATCGGCGTCCAAGCCGTGAAGACCGGGATGCTGGCCTCGGCCGAACTGGTCGAGGTGGTGGCCGAGTTGATCGGCGAGACGGACGCGCCCACGGTCGTCGACCCGGTGGGCGTCTCCAAGCACGGGGACCCGCTGCTGGCGGCCTCCGCGCTGGATTCCGTACGGACGAAGCTGCTGCCGGCGGCGACCGTGGTGACGCCGAACCTCGACGAGGTCGCCCAACTGACGGGTGTACGGGTCGAGTCGGAGGCCGACCTGCGCCGGGCCGCGGCGGCCGTGCTGGCGTACGGACCGACCTGGGTCGTGATCAAGGGCGGGCATCTGCCCGGCGACGCCGTGGATCTGCTCACCGACGGCTCCGAGGAGCACTGGCTGCGCGCGCCCCGGCACGACAACCGGCACACGCACGGGACGGGCTGCACCCTCGCGTCGGCGATCGCGTCGCAGCTGGCGAAGGGGCAGTCCGTGCCCGAGGCGGTGGCGGCGGCCAAGGAGTACGTCACCGGGGCGATCGCGGCCGGGTACGCGCTCGGTGGGGGGATCGGGCCGGTGGACCATGGGTGGCGCTTCCGGGCGGGCGGCGGCGCGTAAGCGCTTGCCCTCGGCTCGATGCCCATGGCCGCGGAATCCGCTTCGGGCACAGCAGAGAGCCGGTCCACACGAGGTGGACCGGCTCTCTGCAGCGAACCAGCAGTGGCCGCGCGCTTAGCAGCTGTGCGTCAGCGCGAGACCTTGCCGGCCTTGATGCACGAGGTGCAGGCGTTCACGCGCTTCGGCGTCCCGCCGACCACGGTACGCACACGCTGGATGTTCGGGTTCCAGCGGCGGGACGTACGGCGGTGCGAGTGCGAGATGTTGTTGCCGAAGCCCGGCCCCTTGCCGCAGACGTCGCAGTTGGCAGCCACGGGTCACTCCAAAGACTTCAGATGCACTTACGGTTGATCCCGGCATGCCGGGATCAAGATCTCAGGCTCTTGCGAGCGATCTGATATCTGAGTGGCGTTGCCAGGGGAATAGCCCGATCAGGATCGGGCAACCGGAGCAGCATACAACGGCTGCGCCCGTACAACGAAACTACCACGACGGCTCAGGCGTCCGCCCCCGCCCTCTTCCGCCGGGCACCGGCCCCAGGGCTACGCTGCGTCCGACGTCCAGCTCAAGGAGGCGCAGGTGGCGCAGGTGCCGCAGACATTCTTCGATGCTCTGGCGGTGCGTACCTGGTGCGGTCTCGCGCTGGAGGCGCTGGGACGCGCGCGTGAGGAGATCGACGCGATCAACGTGTATCCCGTGGCGGACGGGGACACCGGCACCAATCTGTACCTGACCGTCGAGTCGGCGGTCGCCGCGGTGGAGGCGGTCTTCGCCGCGCACGAGGTCGGTTCCGGGGATACCGGGGGGCCGTCGCTGGCCGAGGTCACCCGCGCGATGGCCCACGGGGCGCTCATCGGGGCGCGAGGCAACTCCGGGACGATCCTCGCGCAGCTGCTGCGCGGTATGGCGCAGCAGCTCGTCGACGGTGAGGACGCTCACATCGACGCCCAAGGGCTGCGGCTGGCGCTGCGGCGCGCGGCCGACTCCGCCCGCCAGGCCGTGGCCCACCCCGTGGAGGGCACGGTCCTGTCGGTCGCCTCGGCCGCCGCCGACGCGGCCGGTGGAGCCGAGGGCGACTGCGGGACGGTCGCGCGGGCCGCCTACGAGGGGGCGCGGGCCGCTCTCGCCGCGACCCCGGGACAGCTGGCCGTCCTCGAGCGGGCCGGGGTGGTCGACGCCGGAGGACGCGGGCTGGTGGCGGTGCTGGCGGCGCTGGTGGAGACGTTCACGGGGGAGGTGCCGGGCACGGTGGCGGTGTCGGCTTCCGTGCGGCACGCGCGCGTGGGGTCCGACACCGGGCAGGCCCCTCGGGGCGGACCGGGTGCCGACGATGCGGCGGAGTGCGCGGACGGGGTGACGGAGGGCGGTCCCGCGTACGAGGTGATCTACCTCCTGGAGGCCGACGACGCATCCGTGGCGCGGCTGCGGCAGCGGCTCGACGTGCTCGGGGACTCGCTCGTGGTCGTCGGCGGGGACGGGCTGTGGAACGTCCATGTGCACGTGGACGACGCCGGCGCCGCCGTGGAGGCGGGTGTCGAGGCCGGGCGGCCGTACCGGATCCGGATCACGCACTTCGCGGCCGACGACGTGCACACCTCTCGCGGGGAGCGGCCGGCCCGGGAGCGGGCCGAGCGAGCCGTGGTGGCCGTCGTACCCGGCGAGGGCCTGGCCGGGCTGTACGCCGAGGCGGGCGCGACGACCGTGCTCGCGCGCCCCGGGGAGCCGCCCGTGAGCGGGGAGCTCGTCGAGGCCGTACGGCGGGCGCACGCGCGCGAGGTCGTCCTGCTGCCCAACGACGCCGAGCTGCGCCACACCGCGGCCGCGGCGGCCGAGCAGGCCCGTGCGGAGGGCATCCGGGTGGCCCTCATCCCCACGCGCTCCGCGGTCCAGGGCATCGCGGCGCTCGCGGTGCACGAGCCGGAGCGCCGCTTCGACGAGGACGTCGTGTCGATGACGTCGGCGGCGGGCTCGACCCGCTACGGCGAGGTCGTCGTCGCGGAACGCCAGTCCTGGACCATGGCCGGCATCTGCCAGGCCGGTGACGTCCTCGGCCTCATCGACGGGGACGTCGCGGTGATCGGGTCGGACGTCACCGCCACCGCCGAGTCCGTCCTCGACCGGATGCTCGCGGCCGGCGGGGAACTGGTGACCCTCGTCCTCGGTGACGAGGTTCCCGAGTCCGTGGCCGAGCGTCTGGAGGCCCGGGTGAGGGAGGCGTATCTCGCCGTCGACACGGTGGTGTACCGGGGTGGACGGCAGGGGGCGCTGCTGCTCATAGGGGTGGAGTAGGGCCCCTCGGTGGAGTCGGGCCCATCGGTGGAGGGCCCGTTGCTCCCCGCCTCCGTGGGGTTTCGTTCAACGATCCTCCTGTTCCTCCGCCACCCGCAGCAGCTGTTCGGCCTCTGCCCGTCGCGCCCGAGCGACGTCGGTCTCGTCGACGGCATCCGCGTACGCGGCCAGTACGGCACGCGCGCGTGCAGCCGCCTCCGCGCTGCGGCCCAGGTCGGCCGCCAGCCAGCCCGCGGCGAGTTCGGCACCGGTACGGCTGTGCACGGCGGCGTCCCCGAGCGAGGCGAACACCGCGACGGCCTGGGCCACTTGGGCCAGGGCCTCCGCGAACGCGGCCTGGATCGAGCCGTCCCCGGCGTCCTCGGCGGACGAGCGGGCCAGCAGGTCGCCGAACTGGCGGTGCGTGTCGCCCAGTTCGGCGGTCAGCCGCTGCTGCGCGTCCTCGTCGGCCGTGGCATCCAGCGCCCGCTCGCACTCGCCGAGGGCGAGCGTCATCAGCTCCCGTGCGGTGTCCGTGCCGTCCTCCGTGCGCAGGGCGAGCCACGCGCGGGCGCGCAGCGAGCGGACCAGGCCGTGGACGTTGCCGAGGGAACGCCACAGGTCGCCCGCGCGCGCGTACGCCCGGTCCGCCTCGGTGGGCAGCCCCGCCTGTCCGAGGGACTCGGCGGCGAGGTGGGCGAGGGTCGCGTGGTCCTGCTGCTCGGGCCAGTGCCGGGCGATCTCGGCGGCCTGCAGTCGGCGCTCGGCGGAGGCGCGGTGCTCCCCGAGCTCGCTGAGGCAGTCGCCGAGCCACCACTGGGTCTGGACGATCGCGCCGTCGCCGTGCGTCTCGGCGGTCAGGTCGAGCAACGCCGACTCCAGCACCTCGGCGGCCTCGGCGCACCGCCCCTGCCGCAGCAGGAACCCGCCGAGCAGGTGCCGGGCCCAGGCGCCGAACGTCGGGCCCTCGCCGGCCTCGTCGGCCCAGTGTGCTGCCTCCAGAGCGTGCTCGGCGGCCTCCGCGGACTCGTCGCTGCCGCCGAGGACCTCGGCGAGCTGCAGGTGCAGCTGGGTCCGGCCGGTCGCCTCCAGGTGCGGTCCGCCGTGCTCCAGGGCCGCCTTCAGCGCCCGCTCGGCCTCCGCCATGTCGCCGAGGTGGTGGGCGAGCCCGGCCAGCCGGGCCTCGTACTCCACCGCGAACCACGGCAGCCCCGCGTCGACGTACGCCGCCGAGGCCTGCGCGAACAGTTCGGCGGCGGCCTCCAGATCCCCGTGGTGCACCGCGAGTTCGGCAAGCATGGCCCGCGCCTCGGCGGCCCGTGCGGCGAGCCGGACGTCGTCCCCGGCCTGCCCCTCCACGAGCGCGAGCACCTCCCGCGCCGCCGCCTCGGCCGCGGCGAGGACGGCCTCCTGCGAGGAGCCGGGGGACGGTACGGCGTCGGCCTCTGCGGCAACGCCGGCCTCCGGCGCCCCGGCGGCCTCGTCCGCCTCCTGCACCCTCCGCATCAGGATCCGCGCCCGCCCCATCAGCACGGACGCGGTCTGCCGGACGCCCGTGGCACCCTCGGCATACAGGGCGAGGACCCGGTTGTAGGGCTCGGCGACGGCCTCGACCGCCTCGGCGACCCGCCCCCCGAGGGCACGTACGTACGCCGCACGCGCGCGTGCCGCCAGCGCCTCACCGGGGTCGCCCGCCTCGGCGTACAGCTCGGCGGCGCGTTCGAAGAGCTCGGCGCCCTCGGGTCCGAGGTCCATCGCCCGGTGATCGGCGATCTCCGCGCGGTCACGGGCGTCCAGGCCGACGCCCTCCGCGGCCCGGGCGACGGCCGCCCAGGCCTCGACGGCGTTCGGCTGCAGGGCATCCGACAGGCGGCGCGCCTCGGCCAGCAGCGCGGCCAGGTCCGGCTCGTCCGCGCCCGCGGTGGGCGAGGACGCGACCGGGGCGGGGGCCACGGACGCCGGGACCGACCGTACGCCCGCAGACAGCCGTTCCGCGCGCACGCCCAGGGCGAGCCGCTCCACCAGCGGCCGCTGCCCCATCCGCGCGCGTGCCCGCTCACTGACGTGCGACGTGCCGTTGCGCTGGTCGAAACGCGCCGCCAGGGCGAGGGCCTCCGCGCGCGCGTGGGCGGCCAGTCCGCGTGCGTTCCAGGTCCGGCCGGCCGGTCCCGGTACCTGCTGATCGCCCAGGCCCAGCTCGGTGAGGCGGTCCATGAGCAGGCTCACCACGCTCATGAACTCCATTCGGCTGCGCGGATGCCCGGTGTCGGTGAAGTACGCCGGCCGCTCGGCCAGCAGCTCCAGACCGCGTGCCTCGTTGCCGGTCAGCGCGCAGAACTCGACATGGTCGGCGTACGCGCCCCGCATGCTCTCCATGGCCCGTACGAGCCGGAAGCCGCGCAGATGGTGGGCGCGTGCCTCGTCCAGGCGGCCCAGCCGCAGCAGGGGCACAAGGGAGGACGCCAGCGTGGTGTGCGGCTCGTGGGCGCAGGTGAACTCGCCGTCCAGCACCGGACCCCACAGCTTCAGCGCCTCGGCGTCCGCGCCCCGTTCCGCCTGCCACCAGCCCTGACCCTGCAGCTCGCATGCGTGGCAGTCGGCCATCCTGTCCCGGTCCGCGGCCAGCCACGCGGCGTACGCCCGCTCCGCCCGCTGCACGTCTCCGACATGCGCGGCCACGCTGAACTCGGCGCTGCGCACGGCCCGTTCGGAGTGACCGGCGAGGCGGTAGCGGCGCTCCATCTCGCCGAGCCACTTCTCGATGGAGGCCAGCGGGATGTGCGGCTGGTCGAGCATGCCGGACGACATCCACTTGAAGACCCAGTGCAGGGAGTGGGTCTCGTACTCGTCGAAGTCCTCGGGCCGCTCGTCCCACATGCGCAGCAGACGCGCGAAGGGGACGAACATCTTGTCTTTCTCGGAGCTGTAGTTGTAGACCTTCAGCTGGTGTCCGAGCACCTCGATCACGGCGAGCGGGATGCCCAGCTTCTCGGCCTCGGCGAGCAGCTGTTCCGCGCGCGCGTTGCGGGCGGGGCCCTCCGGCTGCTCGGAGTTCTCCGCCATCGCCCGGCGCAGCGCGTCGAAGTCGGTGATCTCACTCATCGGTGACCGTCCCCAGGGGAGTCGGAGTCGCTGTGGGTGGCCCATTCGAGGAGGCCGATGAACGCGCGGTTCAGCAGCGCGGAGTCGGCCGGCCGCAGCGGGCGCTGCGCCATGAGCAGGGCCTGGCCGTACAGGGACTCCGTGGCGGTGCCCACGAGCTCCGGTTCGTTCAGTGAACTGATCCGGCGGATCAGCGGGTTGAGGTGGTTGAGCACCAGACGCGCGCGTGGGGTGCTGCCGCGCAACGAGCCCAGGATGCCCGCCCACAGGTCGTCGGCCTGCTCCTCCGCCTCCGCGCGGGCCTGCTCGTGCCGGGCCGCCCGGTCGTCCAGATGCAGTGCCGGCACGGACAGGGGGTGGAAGGCCCGCAGGACCACGTCACAGCCCAGTGGGTCCAGGGTGGCCCGCGCGGCCGCCAGAAAGCCCGAAAGGGCCAGCTCCTCGGCCGGGTCGACGGCATCCAGGTGGGCGGTCACCGTGTCGGCGTCGAGCTCGGCCACCACGGTGCCGGGGCGGACCGAGGGCAGCGCCTCGACCAGTTCGCTGTCGTACGTGTAACCGCCGTTGACGACGCCGATGCCCTGCGCGGACGCGATCGGGGCGACCTGCCGGTACTCCTCGACGGTGCGCGTGAAGTGCACCACCGGGTGCCGCAGGGCGAACTCCTCCAGTGACAGCTGCCCGTCGGTCGTCTCGAAGGGCAGCCACGGCAGCATCGTGCGCAGCATCTCCCTGTCGTGCCGCGCAAGGGACTTCACGCCCAGATGGTGCACGGACAGGAACGCCGCCAGCCGCTCCGGATCACCGGCGGCAAGACCCGTCAGCCAGGACCGGATCCGCTCGCCCAGCGCTTCCCGTACGGCGGCCAGCGTCTCGTCCTCGTAGAGCGACTCGCGTGACGCCGTGGGCCGCAGGCTGTCGGTGTCGAGCACACAGCGAACGAAGAACGCCCAGTCGGGCAGCAGCTGTTCGGCGCGCTCGGTCAGCAGCATGCCCTTGAGATGGACCCGGTGCCGGGCGCGCTGCGCCGGGCTGACCGCGGAGGGCAGGACGTACGCCACACCGCGGATGCCCGCGAGCGGCACGTTGAGGTCGATCGAGTCCAGCGGCGTGAACCCGAACAGCCCGTGACAGTGCCGCGCCAGGGCCACCCTCCGGGTGGCGGGGGAGGGGTACGGCCGGTTCCAGGGCGCCGGAAGGTCGGCGACCGCCTCGTCGCCCACCCGCACGTCGTACGGCAGCAGCGACCCGAAGTCCCGCGCCAGCGCCAGCACCCGCTCCTCGGCCAGCCACTCCCCGGCCCCGGCCCGTGCCACCAGGTGCACAGTGGTCCCCGGTTCGGGACGGGCCTCGTCCGGCAGCGTCCGCACCGTGTACGAGCCGTCGTCGGTCGCCGTCCACTCCACGGGCCGGGCGTCGGGCGTGCGGGCGCTGCGGCTGACGACCCGGATCCGCTCGGCGACGACGAAACAGGCCAGCAATCCGATGCCGAACTGCCCGAGAAAGTCGGAGCGCACCTCCTGGATCCCCTCGGCACGCTTGGAACTGCGGCCGATGGTCGCCAGCAGGCTGTGCACATCGGCCTCGGTGAGCCCGACACCGGAGTCCTCCACCCGCAGGGCGCCGCCCCCGGCGTACAGCCGCACCCGCGCCGGGGCGTCGGGCTGTCCGGCCCGCCGGGCGGTGATGGCGTCGACGGCGTTCTGCAGCAGCTCGCGCAGATAGACCTTCGGGCTGGAGTAGAGGTGATGGGAGAGCAGATCCACCAGACCGCGCAGGTCGACCTGGAACGTATGAGGTGAAGGGGCTGACTGGGATGCCTGTGATGCCTGTGATGACTGTGAGGTCTGGGAGTCCATCGTCACAGCGCCGGTGGGGGGACGACGTCGGCGCGGGGTCGGGCGGTCCGGGTGAGGCCGTGACCGCGAAAGGATGGCCGGGGCGCGCCATCCTAAAGCCCCAGCAAGCCGTCTGACCAGGGGTTTCCCGAGACGTATACGGCTGCGCGCCCGGGACCGCTACGGCATTGTCAGTGGTGTGGTGTGCAATGGATCTCGTGCCCGCACTGGAAGAACCACTGAAGAAGGTGCTCGGCCCCGCCACCGCGAAGGTGATGGCCGAGCACCTCGGCCTGCACACCGTCGGTGACCTCCTGCACCACTACCCGCGCAGATACGAGGAGCGGGGCCAGCTGACCCACCTCGCCGATCTCCCCATGGACGAGCACGTCACCGTGGTCGCCCAGGTCGCCGACGCCCGTCTGCACACCTTCGCCTCCGCCAAGGCGCCCCGCGGCAAGGGCCAGCGCCTCGAGGTGACCATCACCGACGGCAGCGGCCGGCTCCAACTGGTCTTCTTCGGCAACGGCGTGCACAAACCCCACAAGGAACTCCTGCCGGGCACCCGCGCGATGTTCGCGGGCAAGGTCTCCGTCTTCAACCGCCGTCTGCAACTCGCTCATCCCGCCTACGAGTTGCTGAAGGGGGACGCCGAGGACGCCGTCGACACCTGGGCGGGCGCCCTGATTCCGATCTACCCGGCCACCGCCAAGCTGGAGTCCTGGAAGATCGGCAAGGCGATCCAGACGGTCCTGCCCAGCGCCCAGGAGGCCGTCGATCCCCTGCCGGACTCCCTGCGCGAGGGCCGCCGCCTGGTCTCCCTCCCCGAGGCCCTCCTCAGGATCCACCGCCCGCACACCAAGGCGGACATCGCCGACGCCCGCGACCGCCTCAAGTGGGACGAGGCCTTCGTCCTCCAGGTAGCCCTGGCCCGCCGCCGTCACGCCGACGCCCAACTCCCGGCGGTCGCCCGCAAACCCAAGCCCGACGGCCTCCTCACGGCCTTCGACGACCGCCTACCCTTCACCCTCACCGAGGGCCAGCAGAAGGTCTCCAGGGAGATCTTCGACGACCTGGCCACGGAGCATCCGATGCATCGGCTGCTGCAAGGGGAGGTCGGAAGCGGAAAGACCCTGGTCGCTCTGCGCGCCATGCTCGCCGTCGTCGACGCCGGTGGGCAGGCCGCGATGCTCGCGCCCACCGAAGTGCTCGCCCAGCAGCATCATCGGTCGGTCGTGGAGATGATGGGCGAACTGGCCGAGGGCGGGATGCTGGGCGGGGCCGAGCAGGCCACGAAGGTGATCCTGCTGACCGGGTCCATGGGCACGGCCGCCCGCCGCCAGGCACTGCTCGACCTGGTCACCGGGGAGGCCGGGATCGTGATCGGCACGCATGCGTTGATCGAGGACAAGGTGCAGTTCCACGACCTCGGGCTGGTCGTCGTGGACGAACAGCACCGGTTCGGGGTCGAGCAGCGCGACGCCCTGCGCGGCAAGGGCAAGCAGCCGCCCCATCTGCTCGTCATGACCGCCACGCCCATTCCGCGGACCGTTGCCATGACCGTCTTCGGCGACCTGGAGACCTCCGTCCTCGACCAGCTCCCGGCCGGCCGGTCCCCGATCGCCAGCCATGTCGTACCGGCCGCCGACAAGCCCCACTTCCTCGCCCGCGCCTGGGAGCGGGTGCGCGAAGAAGCCGGCAAGGGCCATCAGGCGTACGTCGTCTGCCCCCGCATCGGTGACGAGGACGAGGACCCGAAGAAGCGCAAGTCCCCGGAGGACGAGGCCGAGAAGCGCCCCCCGCTCGCCGTCCTCGACGTCGCCGGCCAGCTCGCCGGGGGCCCGCTCCAGGGTCTGAAGGTCGAGGCCCTGCACGGCCGTATGCCGCCCGACGACAAGGACGCCGTCATGCGCCGCTTCGCCGCCGGTGAGACCGACGTCCTGGTCGCCACGACGGTCATCGAGGTCGGCGTGAACGTGCCGAACGCGACCGTGATGGTGATCATGGACGCCGACCGCTTCGGCGTCTCCCAGCTCCACCAGCTGCGCGGCCGCGTCGGCCGGGGCTCGGCGCCCGGCCTGTGCCTGCTGGTCACCGAGATGCCCGAGGCGAGCGCGGCCCGCCAGCGGCTCAACGCTGTGGCGGCCACCCTCGACGGCTTCGAACTCTCCCGTATCGACCTCGAGCAGCGCCGCGAGGGCGACGTCCTCGGCCAGGCCCAGTCCGGTGCCCGCACCAGCCTGCGCGTGCTCGCCGTCATCGAGGACGAGGAGATCATCGCCGAGGCGAGGGAGGAGGCAGCAGCGGTGGTCGCGGCCGACCCGGAGCTGACCCGCCTTCCGGGTCTGAGGACGGCCCTGGACGCCCTTCTGGACGAGGAGAGGGAGCAGTACTTGGAAAAGGGGTGAGCGGGAGCGTCCCTTCAGGGGGCGGGGCGGAGCCGCAGTCGGCCAGGGCGAATGCGCACCCCCACCGTGGCCTGCCAAACTGAACGCAAAGGACCCACGAACAAGGACCCGAGATGACCCGCGTGATCGCCGGCGCAGCCGGCGGACGCCGCCTAGCCGTCCCGCAGGGAACCCGCACCCGCCCCACCTCCGACCGCGCTCGCGAGGGCCTCTTCTCCACCTGGCAGTCCCTGCTCGGCGGCCCTCTGGACGGCGAGCGGGTCCTTGACCTGTACGCCGGTTCCGGCGCCGTCGGCCTGGAAGCCCTCTCCCGGGGCGCCGGCCACACCCTCCTCGTCGAAGCCGACGCCCGAGCGGTCCGCACGGTCCGGGAGAACGTCAGAAACCTCGGCCTGCCCGGCGCCGAGGTCAGGGCAGGCAAAGCGGAACAGATCATCCGCACACCGTCCCCGGCGGAGCCGTACGACATCGTCTTCCTCGACCCGCCGTACAGTGTCTCGGATCACGATCTTCGCGAGATTCTGCTCACACTCCGCACGGAGGGGTGGCTCGCGGACGAAGCCCTCGTCACCGTGGAGCGCAGCACCAGAAGCGGTGAGTTCGGGTGGCCGGAGGGCTTCGAAGCACTCCGTACCCGCCGGTACGGTGAGGGAACGTTTTGGTACGGTCGCGCCGCCTCTACGTGCGAAGACGCACCATGACCGGACCGGAGAGCGAGGGATCTCAAGTGCGCCGTGCCGTCTGTCCCGGGTCGTTCGACCCGATCACCAACGGACACCTCGACATCATTGCCCGCGCCTCCCGCCTGTACGACGAGGTCTATGTCGCGGTGATGATCAACAAGTCCAAGAAGGGCCTCTTCGAGATCGACGAGCGGATCGATCTGATCCGCGAGGTCACCGCCGAGTACGGCAACGTGCGGGTCGAGGCCTTCCACGGCCTCCTCGTCGACTTCTGCAAGCAGCGCGACATCCCTGCCATCGTCAAGGGCCTGCGCGCGGTCAGCGACTTCGACTACGAACTGCAGATGGCCCAGATGAACAACGGCCTGACGGGCGTCGAGACCCTCTTCGTGCCCACCAACCCCACCTACAGCTTCCTGTCGTCGTCCCTGGTCAAGGAGGTCGCGGCCTGGGGCGGCGACGTCTCCCACCTGGTCCCCCCGCCGGTCCTGGCCGCCCTGACCGAGCGTCTCAAGCAGGACTGAGGGCGCCCGACGCACGCCCGGGACGCGCGCCGCGAGCCCTGATGGCCCGTCATCCGGTGTCCGGCGGGCACCCCATGGCCGTACAGTCGTCCCGTCCGTCTCCAACACAGCTGTAGAGAGTGGCGAGCAACCGGTGGACGTGCAGAAGAAGCTCGACGAGATCGTCGCGGCGGTCTCCAGTGCCCGGGCCATGCCCATGTCGGCCTCGTGCGTGGTCAACCGCGCCGACCTGCTCGCCATGCTGGAAGAGGTGCGCGCGGTGCTGCCCGACTCCCTCGCCCAGGCCCAGGAGCTGATCGGCGGCCGGGAACAGATGGTCGAGCAGGCCCGTCAGGAGGCCGAGCGGATCATCCAGGGCGCGCACGCCGAGCGCGGCTCGCTGATCTCCGACACCGAGGTCGCCCGCCGCTCCCAGGCCGAGGCCGACCGGATCCTCGCCGAGGCCCGCAAGGAGGCCGAGGAGATCCGCGCCGAGGCCGACGACTACGTCGACTCCAAGCTCGCCAACTTCGAGGTCGTCCTCACCAAGACCCTCGGCTCCGTCGGCCGCGGCCGCGAGAAGCTCCTCGGCACCGGCCCCGGCCTCGACGACCAGGGCTACGAGGACGAGGACGCCCCCGAGCGCAGCCATGACCCGGAGACCCTGCGCCGCACCGCCGACGAGTACGTGGACGTCAAGCTCGGGGCCTTCGAGGCGGTCCTCGCCAAGACCCTGGAGGCCGTCGGCCGCGGCCGGCAGAAACTGCACGGCCGGATCGCCACCGACGACCTCGGCGCCCTGGACACCACGACCGTCCAGCACAGCAGCGACGCCGACTACCTCGCCGACCTGGCGGCCATCGCCGACACCCCGGCCGAACAGCCGCCGGCAGCGGTACCGGCCCAGCCGTCGTACGCCCAGCAGGACGCCTACGCGTACCAGCAGTCGCCGCAGCAGCAGCCGCAGCAGAACGATCCGTACGGCTACCAGCAGCAGTACGCCCAGCAGGACCCGTACGGCTATCAGCAGGCCGATCCGTACGCCGCCTACCCGCAGCAGCCCGCGTACGACCCGAACCAGGGCCACCCCGGTTACCAGCAGCCCCAGCCCCAGTCCCAGGCGCTCGACGAGACCAGCCTCTTCGACACCAGCATGATCAGCGCGGAGCAGCTGCGGGCGTACGAACAGGGCCGCGGCAACGGCTGACGCAGCCGATTGGGCCGTCAGCGAAAGGTCCAGTATCCTGGCTCTTCGGTCGCGCGTACGTCCGCGATCAACGCTGCCCGGGAACACCGAAGGGCGGCGTACCTGAAGCTCACAGGATCGAAAGCAGGAATGGCTCTGAACGCCCGCCTCGACCACCGCAACCCCCTCGTGTTCGACACACACGAGCTGGGTCGGCGGCCTGGTGCGCTGCAGCGCCTGACCCGCACGATCGACGCTCCGAAGGACCTCGGTCTCAAGGACGTCATCGGAGTGCCGGAAGGCGCACCGGTGGAGCTCGAACTCCGGCTCGAGTCGGTCATGGAGGGTGTGCTCGTCACAGGCACCGCCCGTGCGCAGGCCGAGGGGGAGTGCGTAAGGTGTCTGGAGCCGGTCGAGCTCGAGCTCGAAGCGGACTTCCAGGAGATGTTCTCGTACCCTGACGCCGATGACCGGGGCCGCGTCAAAGCGGAGCCGGCCGACGACGCCGAGGAAGACGAGGACAGGCTCTTTCTCGAGGACGGCCTGTTCGACCTCGAACCCGTGCTGCGTGATGCGGTGGTGCTCGCACTGCCGATGCAGCCGGTGTGCCGGGAAGACTGCCCCGGCCTGTGCTCCGAGTGCGGAGCGCGGCTGGCGGACGACCCGGACCACCACCACGACGCCGTCGACATCCGTTGGGCGGCATTGCAGGGACTCGCCGGTTCACTCGAAGACGGCGATAAGGACGAGATGAGCGGCGCCGAACCGGGCGTCGACGAGAAGCAGGAGAAGTAGCCGTGGCTGTTCCGAAGCGGAAGATGTCGCGCAGCAACACGCGCCACCGCCGGTCGCAGTGGAAGGCTGCGGTCCCCACCCTGGTTGCGTGCGAGCGCTGCCACGAGCCCAAGCAGCAGCACATCGCGTGCCCGTCGTGCGGCACTTACAACAAGCGCCAGGTTCTCGAGGTCTGAGCGGCTGGTGAGAGGCACTGTGTCCACGCCAAAGAAGCAGGCTTCCCGTGTGAGCGGGAGTGCACCGGCGGACAACCAGGCCTCGTCCCACACGCTTCTGGAAGGGCGGCTCGGCTACAAGGTCGAGTCCGCCCTTCTGGTGCGAGCGCTGACCCACCGTTCCTACGCGTACGAGAACGGCGGTCTGCCGACGAACGAGCGGCTGGAGTTCCTCGGCGACTCCGTCCTCGGTCTCGTCGTCACCGACACGCTGTACCGCACCCACCCCGACCTGCCCGAAGGCCAGCTGGCCAAGCTGCGGGCCGCGGTGGTGAACTCGCGTGCGCTGGCGGATGTGGGGCGGACGCTCGAACTCGGCTCCTTCATCCGGCTCGGCCGCGGTGAAGAAGGCACGGGAGGCCGGGACAAGGCATCCATCCTCGCCGACACCCTCGAAGCGGTGATCGGCGCGGTCTATCTCGACCAGGGCCTGGACTCGGCGGCGGAGCTGGTGCACCGCCTGTTCGACCCGCTGATCGAGAAGTCCTCCAACCTCGGAGCCGGCCTGGACTGGAAGACCAGTCTCCAGGAGCTCACCGCGACCGAAGGCCTCGGTGTCCCCGAGTACCTGGTCACGGAGACCGGCCCCGACCACGAGAAGACCTTCACTGCTGCCGCCCGCGTCGGAGGCGTCTCGTACGGCACCGGCACCGGCCGCAGCAAGAAGGAGGCGGAGCAGCAGGCCGCGGAGTCCGCCTGGCGGGCCATCCGCGCCGCGGCTGACGAGCGCGCCAAGGCGGCGAAAGCCGCGCAGGCCGCGTCCGTCGAGGCCGCTCAGACGGCGGCAGCGACCGGAACCGCTCCGGCGGCCACGGCAGTCGAAGCCGACGACTGATCGCCGTCATCCAGTACAGCGCAACCCGAGCGCCCGCCCCGCACCCGGGGGCGGGCGCTCGGCTCATACACCGGTTGTCACGGGGGATGCCATGCCCGAGTTGCCCGAGGTCGAGGTCGTACGGCGCGGTCTTGAGCGGTGGGTCGCCCACCGGACCGTCGCCGACGCCGAGGTGCTGCACCCCCGTGCCGTGCGCCGCCACCTCGCCGGCGCCGACGACTTCGTCCACCGTCTCAAGGGACACCGGGTCGGCACACCGAGCCGGCGCGGCAAGTACCTGTGGCTTCCTCTGGAGGACACCGACCAGTCGATCCTGGCCCACCTCGGCATGAGCGGCCAGCTGCTGGTCCAGCCGCACATCGCACCCGACGAGAAGCATCTGCGCATCCGCATCCGCTTCGCCGACGCCCGCGATACCGAGCTGCGGTTCGTCGACCAACGCACTTTCGGCGGACTGTCGTTGCACGACACCACCCCCGACGGCCTGCCCGACGTCATCGCGCACATCGCCCGTGATCCGCTCGACCCGCTGTTCGACGACGAGGCCTTCCACCAGACCCTGCGCCGCAAGCGCACCACCATCAAACGGGCCCTGCTGGACCAGTCGTTGATCAGCGGCGTCGGCAACATCTACGCGGACGAGGCCCTCTGGCGTACCCGCCTGCACTACGACCGCCCGACGGCGACCTTCACCCGCCCGCGCACGCACCAACTCCTCGGCCACATCAGGGACGTGATGAACGCGGCCCTCGCGGCGGGCGGCACCAGTTTCGACAGCCTGTACGTCAACATCAACGGCGAGTCGGGCTACTTCGACCGGTCGCTGGACGCGTACGGGCGGGAGGGGCTGCCGTGCAAGCGCTGTGGCACGCCGATGCGCCGGCGCCCGTGGATGAACCGGTCCAGCTACTACTGCCCCAAGTGCCAGCGCCCGCCGCGGGTGGCGCCGTAACTGCTACCGGGGCGCGCGTTCCTCGTCGTAGCGCCCGCGCGCCGCGAGGACGTCGTCCATGCGGCCCTCCACGTAGTGGATGAGGGCCAGCAGACGCTCGGCGACCTCGTGGCCCAGCGGGGTGAGTTCGTAGTCCACGCGGGGCGGGTTGGTCGGCTGGGCCTCGCGGTGCACCAGGCCGTCGCGCTCCAGCGCATGCAGGGTCTGGGACAGCATCTTCTCGCTCACGCCGTCGACCCGGCGGCGCAGCTCGTTGAAGCGGAAGGACCCCTCGTGCAGGGCGCCGAGCGTGAGCGCGCCCCAGCGTCCCGTGACATGCTCCAGCGTGCCGCGCGACGGGCAGGCCTTGGAGAACACGTCGTACGGAAGGTTCTGCTCCGCCGTGCGCTCCTGCGAGGTCGTCATTCCTCAAGCGTACTCGAACGCAGCGCTGACCCATAGATTGCGCTAACCATTGGTTAGTGCACCCGGGTCGCTCCTAGTACCCGAAGTTCTGGGTCCACCACGGGCCGCCGGAGCCGTAGTGCACTCCCACACCCAGCGTCTTGAAGTCGCAGTTCAGGATGTTGGCGCGGTGGCCGGGGCTGTTCATCCAGGCGTCCATCACGGCCTGGGCGTCGGCCTGGCCCCGGGCTATGTTCTCGCCGCCGAGGCTGGTTATCCCGGCCGCCTCCGCCCGGTCCCACGGAGTGGCGCCGCTCGGGTCGGTGTGGTCGAAGAAGCCCTGTGCGGCCATGGCCTCGCTGAAGTCGCCGGCGAGCTCGGCCAGCGCGCTGTTCGCGGCCAGCGGGCTGCAGCCGGCCTTCGCGCGCTCCTCGTTGACGAGCTTGAGCACCTCGGCCTCGGCGGCGGACTCCGCGGAGACCGGCGAGGACGGGGCGTCGGTCTTCTCGGGCGCCTTCGTGGCCGCTTCGTTCCGGGAGGGCGTCGTCTTCGGCTTCTTCGACGGCGTGGTCTGCGTCGGTTCCTCGGCGGGAGCCTTGCCGGCCGGCGGGGCCGACGGCTTCGACGTCGGGGTCGAGGGAGACGGGGAGGGGGAGCTGGAACGCTCGGTGTCCTGGCTCGCCGGCGCAGTGGTGTCGCGGCTCTCCTCGGCGCTGCCGGACGTGCCGCCCTGCTGCGTCTCGGTGTTGGTCGGGATGTCGGTGGTCTGCACCTTGTCCCCGCTGCCTCCGCCGAGCGTGTAGCTGTCACCGCCGGGCAGTACACCAGTGGCGACCGCGACCGTGCCGATCGCGACCGCCGCGGAGACGCCCAGCAGGCCGGTGCGGACCGGCGTCACGCCCTTCTTCTTACGGCGTCGGTGCGAGCCCCCGTCCCGGGGCCCGTCGCCGGGCAGGTACCCGTCGCTCGAGAAGACCGCCGTGTCGGCGGCGCGCTCGTGGTCGTCCGGGGCGAAGAGATAGGCCTCGCTCTTCGTCACCGCCTCGGCGTACGCCTCCGGGTTCAGGTACGGCGCGATACCGGGCGCGGCCTGGCCGCCCCCGTACGAGTGCTGCGGGTTGTGGCCCCCCACGGCTGAGCCGTGCGTCTCGTTGACCCCCGTGGCGCGGCCCGTGGCGGCGCGGCCGGCGGCGGAGCGTCGGTGGCGTCCCATGTCCTGGCCTTCCTCGTCCTCGCGGTCGACTCGTCCGTCCGTTCGTCCGCACGGTGCGTCTGCGCGATTCGTCCGTGTGCGGTTCGTCCGTGCGGTTAAGCAAACCCACTCGATCGAGTGAGTTTCATATGAGATTCATTGGGGCTGGACGGTACCGCATGGCGCTGGGGGAGGAAGTGTCCCCAGAGACATTGGCCGGTTAGGTTGCACCCATGAGCGAGGATGTGCGGCTGGTCGCCTGGGTGCGAGGACGCGTCCAAGGTGTGGGTTTTCGCTGGTTCACGCGCGCCAAGGCGCTCGAGATCGGCGGCCTGAGTGGTTTTGCTCTCAATTTGGACGACGGTCGGGTCCAGGTGGTCGCGGAGGGTAGCCCCGAGGGCTGTCAGGGTCTGCTCGACTGGCTCCAGGGCGACGACACGCCCGGGCGTGTGGAGGGAGTGACCGAGATCTGGGACACACCCCGCGGCGGCTACGACGGCTTCGCCGTGCGCTGACCCGGCAGGGCCGAAAGGGTGGTGCGGCACCGGCGGGGTATGTCACCGGCAGCTGCCCCGAGTGGAAACGACCAGGTGGTTGCCAAGAAGCGCTTGCCGTGGCAGGCTCCACACGCAAGGATGATCGCCACGCCTTGAGGGCCCCGCAGGAGTCGTCGCGCCGCCGTTTCCCGGCCGCGCACCCCGGGTTGCTCGCCGATACGGGGCGTGATCGTGTTGACCGTCAAACTTTTTGGTGAGACGCTGAAAGCCCCGCGCACCTTAGCTGTTTGGCATGGATGAACGGCAGCACAACTCCACAGTGCCAAGCGGCCGCGGGTGCGAAATCCCTCACGACCCACACCGCATCGGTCGGTCACTCAGTGTGGAGGACCATCCATCATGGCAAAGGCGCTTCTCGGTTACGTCGGCGGCTCCGACCCTCGACTCCTCGCCGAGATGCGACGGCTCCAGCAGCGCGTACAGGACCTGGAATCCGAGCTTATGCGGATCCAGGCGGAGAACGACGCGCTGACGGCTGCCGCTTCTCACCACGACAGGATCATGGAGAGCGTCGACGCACACCAGGCGGAGCCTGCGCTCACCTGATCGCTGCATCGCACAACGACAGCAGTGGTTGGGTTGCCCGTATCAACCGCTAAGTTGTCAGAAGTGGCAAGGGACGCTCCGGCGTCCCTTCTTTCTTTGCCCCGCGCATCCTTTCACCCTCTTTAACGTCTGGTGTGCCCTGCACGTTCAAGGGTGAAACCGCAGGGTGACGAGTGTTCGTGGAGTGAGACAACCCCGGGAGGTAGAGTCCAGCGGCGTGCACCTCAAGGCCCTGACCCTCCGTGGGTTCAAATCGTTCGCCTCGGCCACGACGCTCCGGTTCGAGCCGGGCATCACGTGTGTCGTCGGACCGAACGGTTCGGGCAAGTCCAACGTCGTGGACGCGCTCAGCTGGGTCATGGGGGAGCAGGGCGCCAAGTCGCTGCGCGGCGGCAAGATGGAGGACGTCATCTTCGCCGGCACCACCGGGCGCCCGCCGCTCGGCCGCGCCGAGGTGTCGCTGACCATCGACAACTCCGACGGGGCCCTGCCCATCGAGTACGCCGAGGTCACCATCACGCGGATCATGTTCCGCAACGGCGGCAGCGAGTACCAGATCAACGGCGACACCTGCCGGCTGCTCGACATCCAGGAGCTGCTCTCCGACTCCGGCATCGGCCGCGAGATGCACGTCATCGTCGGCCAGGGCCAGCTCGACTCCGTGCTGCACGCCGACCCCATGGGCCGTCGTGCCTTCATCGAAGAGGCCGCGGGCGTCCTGAAGCACCGCAAGCGCAAGGAGAAGGCGCTGCGGAAGCTGGACGCGATGCAGGCCAACCTCGCGCGTGTGCAGGACCTGACGGACGAGCTGCGCCGCCAGCTCAAGCCGCTCGGCCGGCAGGCCGCGGTCGCCCGCAGGGCCGCCGTGATCCAGGCCGACCTCAGGGACGCTCGCCTTCGCCTCCTCGCCGACGATCTCGTACGGCTGCGAGAGGCGCTCAAGGCCGAGGTCGCCGACGAGGCCGCGCTCAAACAGCGCAAGGAGGCCGCCGAGCAGGAACTGAGGAAGGCGCTCCAGCGCGAGGCGCTCCTGGAGGACGAGGTACGGCAGCTCGCGCCCCGCCTCCAGCGTGCCCAGCAGACCTGGTACGAGCTCTCCCAGCTCGCCGAACGGGTGCGCGGCACCATCTCGCTGGCCGACGCGCGCGTGAAGAGCGCGACCTCCGCCCCGCCCGAGGAGCGGCGCGGCCGCGACCCCGAGGACATGGAGCGCGAGGCCCACCGCATCCGTGAGCAGGAGGCCGAGCTCGAGGCGGCCCTGGAGGCGGCGCAGCGGGCACTGGACGACACGGTCGCCCATCGAGCCGAACTGGAGCGCGAACTCGCCCTCGAGGAACGCCGGCTGAAGGACGCGGCCCGGGCCATCGCCGACCGCCGTGAGGGACTGGCCCGGCTGAACGGCCAGGTCGGCGCGGCCCGTTCCCGCGCGGCCTCCGCCCAGGCCGAGATCGACCGCCTCGCCGCCGCCCGCGACGAGGCGCAGGAGCGGGCGTTCGCCGCGCAGGAGGAGTACGAGGCGCTCAAGGCCGAGGTCGACGGCCTCGACGCCGGTGACGCGGAACTGGCCGAGCGGCACGAGGCGGCGAAGCAGCAGCTCGCGCAGGCGGAGGCCGCACTCGCCGCCGCCCGTGAGGCGACCACGGCGGCGGAACGCAGCCGGGCCGCGACGCAGGCCCGCCATGAGGCCCTCGCCATGGGACTGCGCCGCAAGGACGGCACCGGCGCCCTGCTCGGCGCGAAGGATCGTCTCACCGGCCTGCTGGGCCCGGCCGCAGAGCTGCTGACGGTGACGCCGGGCCACGAGGTCGCCCTGGCCGCCGCCTTCGGCGCAGCAGCCGACGCCATCGCCGTGACGACCCCGGCATCGGCAGCGGACGCCATCCGCCTCCTGCGCAAACAGGACGCGGGCCGCGCGGCCCTGTTGCTGGCGGGAGCACCGGAGGACACGGACGGGGGAGGCCGGGGTGGCGACCGGAGCGCCGACGTGGGGGCATCGGGCGGGGTGATGCCCGCGGAGCGTGGTGCGGGTGTTTCGGGCGGTGCGACGTCCGGGGAGCGTGGCGCGGATGCTTCAGGCGGGGCGAGGACCGCAGACGCCGGTCCCGGGGCCGGTGACGCTTTGCCGCCGGGGGCCGGTGCTCCTCCCGCCGTATCCGGGAAAGCGCGCCCCGAGGGTCCGTCGTATGCCGCTGATCTCGTGCGGGGACCCGCCGAGCTCATGCCCGCGGTGCGGCGGCTGCTGCGGGGGATCGTCGTCGTCGGGACGCTGGAGGACGCCGAGGAGCTCGTGTACGCACGGCCCGATCTCACCGCCGTCACCGCCGAAGGGGATCTGCTCGGGGCGCACTTCGCTCACGGCGGGTCCGCCGGGGCGCCCAGTCTGCTCGAGGTGCAGGCGTCGGTGGACGAGGCGGCCGCCGAGCTGGACGAGCTGGCCGTGCGGTGCGAGGAGCTGGCCGAGGTGCAGGCCGCGGCCGGCGAGCGGCGCAAGGAGGCCGCCGCGCTCGTCGAGGACCTGGGTGAACGGCGTCGGGCCGCCGACCGTGAGAAGTCGGCGGTGGCCCAGCAGCTCGGCCGGCTCGCCGGGCAGGCCCGGGCGGCCGCGGGGGAGGCCGAGCGCAGCGTCGCCGCCGCGGCACGCTCCCAGGAGGCGCTCGACAAGGCGCTTCAGGAGGTCGAGGAGCTCGCCGAACGGCTTGCCGTCGCCGAGGAGATGCCGGTCGAGGAGGAGCCCGACACCTTCGTACGGGACCGGCTCGCCGCCGACGGTGCCAACGCACGGCAGACCGAGATGGAGGCCCGGCTTCAGGTCCGTACGCACGAGGAACGGGTCAAGGGGCTCGCCGGGCGGGCCGACTCACTGGACCGGGCCGCCCGCGCGGAACGCGAGGCACGCGCGCGTGCCGAGCAGCGGCGGGCGCGCCTGAGGCACGAGGCGTCCGTCGCGCAAGCCGTCGCCTCCGGCGCGCGCCAGCTCCTCGCGCACGTCGAGGTCTCCCTCGCCCGCGCGGACGAGGAGCGCACCGTTGCCGAGGCGGCCAAGGCACAGCGCGAGCAGGAGCTGGCCGCCGCCCGCACCGAGGGCCGCGACCTCAAGGCCGAGCTCGACAAGCTCACGGACTCCGTGCACCGCGGTGAGGTGCTCGGCGCCGAGAAGCGGCTGCGGATCGAGCAGTTGGAGACCAAGGCGCTGGAGGAGCTGGGCGTGGAGCCGGCGGGGCTGGTCTCCGAGTACGGCCCGCATCAGCTCGTACCGCCCTCGCCGCCCGCCGAGGGCGAGGAGCTGCCGGAGGATCCCGAGCACCCGCGCAACCAGCCGAAGCCGTTCGTCCGGGCGGAGCAGGAGAAGCGGCTGAAGTCGGCCGAGCGGGCGTACCAGCAGCTCGGCAAGGTGAACCCGCTGGCCCTGGAGGAGTTCGCGGCGCTGGAGGAACGGCACAAGTTCCTCAGCGAGCAGCTGGAAGACCTGAAGAAGACGCGTGCCGACCTCCTTCAGGTGGTGAAGGAGGTGGACGAGCGCGTCGAGCAGGTGTTCACCGAGGCCTACCGGGACACGGCCCGGGAGTTCGAGGGCGTCTTCAGCCGGCTGTTCCCGGGCGGCGAGGGCCGGCTCGTGCTGACGGACCCGGACAACATGCTCACCACGGGCGTGGACGTCGAGGCGCGGCCGCCGGGCAAGAAGGTCAAGCGGCTCAGCCTGCTCTCCGGCGGCGAGCGGTCGCTGACGGCCGTGGCGCTGCTGGTGTCGATCTTCAAGGCCCGGCCCAGTCCGTTCTATGTGATGGACGAGGTCGAGGCGGCGCTCGACGACACGAACCTGCAGCGGCTGATCCGGATCATGCAGGAGCTGCAGGAGGCCTCGCAGCTCATCGTCATCACGCACCAGAAGCGGACGATGGAGGTCGCCGATGCGTTGTACGGCGTCTCCATGCAGGGCGACGGTGTGTCGAAGGTCATCAGCCAGCGACTCCGGTGACTGCGTGCGGTCTGCACCTGTTGCGGCCTGCGCCTCCAAATGAGTTCAACATGTGAACGCAAGCACGACACGCCTGCGCGAAAAAGTCACAGTAAAGAACCTATTGACTTCGAAACCTGAAGGCATAGTCTCTGCAACGTTGCTTTTACCTTCAGGTTGAAGGGCTCACCACCACCCCGGCAGTGACGCCGGTGGCCCGAGGAGTTACCACGTGACCAGCACAGCGCAGGCACCTCAGCAAGGAGCCAAGGCGGCACCCCCCGAACATCTGGGGCACGTCGTCTTCATCACCGCCGCAGCCGCCATGGGTGGCTTCCTCTTCGGCTATGACAGCTCCGTCATCAACGGTGCCAACGGCGGCATCCAGGCTCGCTTCGAGCTCAGCTCCGGTGCCACCGGTACCGTCGCCGCCTGCGCCCTGCTGGGCAGTGCCGTCGGTGCCGCCCTCGCCGGCCGGGTCGCGGACCGCATCGGCCGTATCCGCGTGATGCAGATCGCGGCGGTGCTGTTCGCCGTGAGCGCCGTCGGCTCCGGCCTTCCGTTCGCCGCGTGGGACCTCGCCGCCTGGCGTGTCCTCGGCGGTATAGCCATCGGTATGGCCTCGGTCATCGGCCCCGCCTACATCGCCGAGGTCGCCCCGCCGGCGTACCGGGGCAGGCTCGCCTCCTTCCAGCAGGCAGCGATCGTCATCGGCATCGCCGTCTCGCAGCTCGTCAACTGGGCCATCCTCAACATGGCCGACGGCGAGGAGCGCGGGGAGATCGCGGGCATCGAGGCCTGGCAGTGGATGCTGGGCGTGATGGTCGTGCCGGCCGTGATCTACGGCCTGCTGTCCTTCGCCATCCCCGAGTCGCCGCGCTTCCTGATCAGCGTGGGCCGGGTCGACGACGCCAAGAAGGTGCTCGCCGACGTCGAGGGCGACATCAACCTGGACGCCCGCGTCGCCGAGATCGACGAGGCCATGCGCAGCGACCACAAGTCGACGTTCCGGGACCTGCTGGGCGGCCGGTTCGGCCTGCTGCCGATCGTCTGGATCGGTATCGGCCTCTCCGTCTTCCAGCAGCTGGTCGGCATCAACGTCATCTTCTACTACTCGAACCTGCTGTGGCAGTCCGTCGGTGTCGACCCGTCGAGCTCGTTCTTCTACTCGTTCGAGACCTCGATCATCAACATCATCGGCACCGTGATCGCGATGATCTTCGTCGACCGCATCGGCCGCAAGCCGCTCGCGCTGATCGGCTCGATCGGTATGGGCATCTCGCTCGCGCTGGCCGCCTGGTCCTTCTCGTACCAGAACGGCAACGACCCGCTGCCGACCGCCCAGGGTGTGGTCGCGCTGATCGCCGCCAACGCGTTCGTGCTGTTCTTCGCCCTGTCCTGGGGTGTGGTCGTCTGGGTCATGCTCGGTGAGGTCTTCCCGAACAAGATCCGTGCCGCCGCGCTCGGTGTGGCCGCCTCGGCCCAGTGGCTCGCCAACTGGGCGATCACGATCACCTTCCCGGACCTGGCGGAGTGGAACCTGTCGCTCACCTACGTGATGTACGCGGTGTTCGCCTTCCTCTCCATCCCGTTCATCCTCAAGTTCGTGCCCGAGACCAAGGGCAAGACGCTGGAGGAGATGGGCTGACCCGCCCCCTGATCTCGGGGAGAAGGGCCAAGTCCCCGCTGCCCCTCTCCTCGTACTCGTAAGAGACGTACTGCCCCGGCTCGCAGATCATGTGAGCCGGGGCAGTACGTCGTCGCAGAACAGGTGCAGGCTGCGCCAGCCCTCCTCCAGCGGCATCCCGCCCACGAGCGGATGCAGGACGAGGTTGTCGAGCCCCTGTGCCACGCACTCGTCCGGTGTGAGGACCCGGTAGACGCCCTCGGCGCGCAGCTCGTCCACCGTCGTCGCCGTCGAACGCACCGCCGAGCGGATGCCGGCCGACTGCCAGGAGGCGTACGTCCGCGCCTCGTGCAGGAAATGCCCTCCGTACGTCGCCCAGGTGCGGTCGGGGTCCTCGGCGAGGTGCAGGAGAGGGGTCTCGGCGGCGGGCATCATGGTCCAGCCCTCGGTGCCGTACTCGACCAGCCGCTCCTTGTAGTAGGCCTCCAGCTCGGGCAGATGGGCGCTGGGGAAGAAGGGCAGGCCGAGGCGGGCGGCCCGGCGGGCGGCGGCCTTCGAGGAGCCGCCGACCAGCAGCAGCGGGTGCGGATCGGAGTACGGGCGCGGGGTGACCCGTACCGTACGGCCCCGGTACTCGAACTCCTCGCCGGTCCAGGCCTTCAGCACCGTCTCCAGCAGCTCGTCCTGCAGCCGCCCGCGCCGCTTCCACTCCACGTCGAACTGGGCGTACTCCTCCGGCCGGTACCCGATCCCCGCGACGGTCACGAGCCGTCCGCCGCCGAGCAGATCCAGTACGGCGATGTCCTCGGCCAGTCGCAGCGGGTCGTGCAGCGGGCCGATGACCGCCGACACGGTGACCGCGAGGTGCCGGGTGGCGCCGAGGACCGCTCCGGCGAAGGCGAACGGCGAGGGCAGCCAGTTGTTCGCGACGCCGTGGTGCTCCTCCGTCTGCACGGTGGTGATTCCCCGGTCGTCGGCGTACGCGGCCATCTCCAGGGCGGCCCGGTAGCGGGCGTGGAGGGAGGCGGGGGTGGCGCCGGGCTCGACGAGGTTGAAACGGACGACCGTGACGGGCATGGGAAGGTCTCCCTTCACCGGGCGGGTGTGGAGGGGGACATTAGCTGACGGAGTGTCAGACAGCCAGGGTCATGCTGATGTGCGCCTGACATGACGACGCCTCTTGGAGGAATGCACAAGATGGGCTCGGCGGACCCTCATGGCTAATACTGGACGCGTTATGGAAATCGTCATCCTTGCTGTAGTCATCGCCGTGGTCGTGCTCGGCGCGCTCGGCGGGCTCATCGTCGGCAGCCGGCGCCGCAAGTCGCTGCCCCCGCCGCCCACCACGCCCGACATCACCGCCCCTCCGGCCGAGCCGCACGTCGGCGACGAGGCCGAGACGCCGCGCGACGAACCGCGCCGCACGATCGAGGAGGTGGACCTCCCGGACGGTTCGGCCCCGGTCACCGTCGAGGAACCGCCCCTTCCCGAACTCGAAGTCCCCCTCGTCCCCCCGATCGAGGTCCCCGAGCCCACCGCCGGCCGGCTCATCCGGCTGCGCGCCCGGCTCTCCCGGTCCCAGAACGCCCTCGGCAAGGGACTGCTCTCGCTGCTGTCGCGCGAGCACCTCGACGAGGAGACCTGGGAGGAGATCGAGGACACCCTGCTCACCGCCGACGTCGGCGTGCAGCCCACCCAGGAGCTGGTCGAACGGCTGCGCGAGCGCGTGAAGGTGCTCGGCACCCGCACCCCCGAGGAGCTGCGCGGCCTGCTGCGCGAGGAGCTGCTCACCCTGATCGGCCCCGACCTCGACCGCACCGTGAAGACCGAGCCGGAGACCAGCAAGCCCGGCATCGTGATGGTCGTCGGCGTCAACGGCACCGGCAAGACCACCACCACCGGCAAGCTCGCCCGCGTCCTGGTCGCCGACGGCCGCAGCGTCGTCCTGGGCGCCGCCGACACCTTCCGGGCCGCGGCCGCCGACCAGCTCCAGACCTGGGGCGAGCGGGTCGGCGCCCACACCGTGCGCGGGCCGGAGGCCGGCGACCCCGCCTCGGTCGCCTTCGACGCGGTCAAGGAGGGCAAGGAGATGGGCATGGACGTCGTGCTCATCGACACCGCCGGCCGCCTGCACACCAAGACCGGCCTCATGGACGAGCTCGGCAAGGTCAAGCGCGTCGTCGAGAAGCACGCCCCGCTGGACGAGGTGCTGCTCGTGCTGGACGCGACCACCGGCCAGAACGGTCTCGTGCAGGCCCGCGTCTTCGCCGAGGTCGTCGACATCACCGGCATCGTCCTCACCAAGCTGGACGGCACCGCCAAGGGCGGCATCGTCGTCGCCGTGCAGCGCGAGCTCGGCGTCCCGGTCAAGCTGGTCGGGCTGGGCGAGGGCGCGGACGATCTGGCGCCGTTCGAGCCGGAGGCGTTCGTTGACGCCCTTATCGGAGAGTGACCACCTACCAAAACCGGTATGTGTCGAAGAAGCGCCCGCCTCCAGGTGAAGCTGGGGACGGGCGCTTTGTCGTGTACGGCTACGCGCGTGACCGGTGCGCCACGTAAGCCAGCGTCCCCAGCAGCAGCCTCGCCGCCGGTGGCTTCGTGGCCGAGTCCAGGTCGGGCGGGCGCAGCCAGCGGACCGGGCCGAGGCCGGCGCGGTCGGAGGGCGGGGCCGTGATGTACGTACCGGGGCCCAGGCCGCGCAGGTCGAGGCTCGGGTCGTCCCAGCCCATGCGGTAGAGCAGCGCGGGAAGCTCGGACGCGGAGCCGGGGGCTACCAGGAAATGGGCGCGGCCGTCCGGGGTGGCGGTGACGGGGCCGAGGGGGAGGCCCATGCGCTCCAGCCGGGCCAGCGAGCGCCGCCCGACCGGCTCGGCGACCTCGATCACGTCGAACGCGCGCCCGACCGGCAGCATCACCGCGGCGCCCGGCACCTCGGCCCAGGCCTCGGTCACCGCGTCCAGCGTCGCTCCGGCCGGCACCTCGGACGCGAAGTCCAGCGGATGCGCACCCGGCGCCCGGCACTCGGGGCGGCCGCAGGAGCATACGCCCGCGGCGGCCCGGGCGCCCGGGGCGACGTCCCAGCCCCACAGCCCGGTGTACTCGGCCACGGCGGTGCACTCCGAGGAGCGGCCGCGGCGGCGCGAGCCGGACCGGATGTCGCGGATCCCTCGACTGCTGCCGATCGTGAAGCCCATGCCCCCTCCAACGGGTCCGGCGCACCGGTGGTTACGAGACGGAATCGGAATGTGACTCTGCGTCTCCGCCTTCCCGGTGCCGCGCGAATCCAGTCGGCGCCCGGAAGGATCCGGGGTGGTGCGTCCGACGGCGCGCGCCCCCGTGTGCAACGCTGCGCTCAGTCCTGTTCCGTCCTATGTCAAGTGAATCGTCTGGAGGCGACCGGGAGTTCATTCGAAGGGGTGGCGAATGGTGGCGATTCCGGGATCGCCGTGGCTGAAGCGGTGATCGTAGGATTACTTTGAGTGCACGCCACCCGGGGCACATGCGCCGGTGGGTATGCCCGGGGCAAGCAGGTTGCTCGTTCGAAGAGTGAGAACCGCCGGACGACGGCCGTATCGACGGGCATTCTGATAGGGCTTGGCGCACTTGGTGACAAGCGGTCTGAGGGATGGGGGCGTTCCAGTGGGCGGCAACGGCGGAAGCGGGATGAACGCTGAGAAGCGCCCGAATGAGCTGTTGGGCTCGTGGTTCGTGCGCAGCGGCTGGTCCAAGGGCGAGCTCGCGCGGCAGGTGAACCGCAGGGCACGCCAGTTGGGGGCCAACCACATCTCCACGGACACCTCGCGGGTGCGCCGCTGGCTGGACGGGGAGAATCCCCGCGAGCCGATCCCCAGGATCCTCTCGGAGCTGTTCTCCGAGCGGTTCGGCTGCGTCGTCTCCATCGAGGACCTCGGTCTGCGCACCGCCCGCCAGGCGCCCTCCGCGACGGGTGTCGACCTGCCCTGGACGGGCCCACAGACGGTGGCCCTGCTCGGCGAGTTCTCGCGCAGCGACCTGATGCTGGCGCGGCGCGGCTTCCTCGGGACCTCGCTGGCCCTGTCGGCGGGCCCGGCCCTGATCGAGCCGATGCAGCGCTGGCTGGTCCCCACCCCGTCCGCCCCGCAGCCGGAGCCCGCGTCGGTGCCCGCCACTCCCGCGCGCGGGCGGCTGTCCAGGCCCGAGCTGGACCTGCTGGAGACCACCACGGTGATGTTCCGCCAGTGGGACGCCCAGTGCGGCGGCGGTCTGCGTCGCAAGGCGGTCGTCGGCCAGCTGCACGAGGTGACGGATCTGCTCCAGGAGCCCCAGCCGGAGGCCACCACCCGCAGGCTGTTCAAGGTCGCCGCCGAGCTGGCCGAGCTGGCCGGCTGGATGTCGTACGACGTGGGGCTCCAGCCCACCGCGCAGAAGTACTTCGTGCTCGCCCTGCACGCCGCCAAGGAGGCCGGTGACAAGCCGCTGGGCTCGTACATCCTCTCCAGCATGAGCCGCCAGATGATCCACCTCGGGCGGCCCGACGACGCCCTGGAGCTGATTCACCTCGCGCAGTACGGCAGCCGGGACTGCGCGAGCCCGCGCACCCAGGCGATGCTGTATGCGATGGAGGCCCGCGCCTACGCCAACATGGGGCAGCCCGGCAAGTGCAAGCGGGCCGTGCGGATGGCCGAGGACACCTTCACCGATGCCGACGACTGGGACGAGCCGGACCCCGACTGGATCCGCTTCTTCTCCGAGGCCGAGCTGTACGCGGAGAACTCCCACTCCTTCCGCGACCTCGCCTATGTCGCCGGCCGCAGCCCCAGCTACGCCTCCCTCGCCGAGCCGCTGATGCAGCGGGCCGTGGAGCTGTTCGCGCAGGACGGCGAGCACCAGCGGTCGTATGCGCTCAACCTCATCGGCATGGCCACCGTGCACCTGCTCCAGCGCGAGCCCGAGCGGAGCGCCGAGTTCGCCGACCGGGCCATGACGGTCGCCAAGAAGGTCCGCTCCGAGCGGGTCAACACTCGTATCCGAAAGACCGTCGACACCGCCGCCCGCGACTTCGGTGATCTCGCCGAGGTCGTGGACCTCACCGACAAGCTCGCCGTCGAGCTTCCGGAGACCGCCGAGGCGGTCTGAGCACCCCGCCCAGCCCCTGAACTCCGGCCGCGGCCGGCCCTCCCGAACTGCCCGACTCGGCTCCCCCATGCCAGGTCATCGGAAGGCCGCCGCGGCCGGTTTGCTGTTCCCGCGCAGGCTGCCACCGAAGGTTGCGCCACGATAACGATCGCGCGGCCCGGGAGCGGGCAGTTCATCGACGCGTAACACACAGGGCGCCTTCGTCACCGTCGCGAAACAACGAGGGGCTTCCACCGAAACGGCGCTGCGCCAATCTCGTGGCCCATAACCGGCCCACCCCTCATGACCGCTCAAGGCTTCGCCCGCACGGGGCCGTATTCAACGACGAGGAGACGCCGATGGCACCAGCCATCACGCTTGCCGCAGAGACGGAGCTCTCTGCCGCCAACACAGGCTTCATGCTCATCTGTTCCGCCCTGGTGATGCTCATGACTCCGGGCCTGGCCTTCTTCTACGGAGGCATGGTCCGCGTCAAGAGCACTCTGAACATGCTGATGATGAGCTTCATCAGCCTCGGGATCGTCACCATCCTGTGGGTGCTGTACGGCTTCTCCCTCGCCTTCGGCACGGACTCCGGCAGCATCATCGGCTGGAGCTCGGACTACGTCGGCTTCACCGGGATCGGCACCGCAGACCTCTGGAGCGGCTACACCATCCCGGTCTACGTCTTCGCCGTCTTCCAGCTGATGTTCGCGATCATCACGCCCGCCCTGATCAGCGGCGCCCTCGCGGACCGTGTGAAGTTCACGGCGTGGGCGCTGTTCGTCGCCCTGTGGGCCACGGTCGTCTACTTCCCGGTCGCGCACTGGGTCTGGGGCACCGGCGGCTGGGCCTTCGAGCTGGGTGTGATCGACTTCGCCGGCGGTACGGCGGTCCACATCAACGCCGGTGCCGCGGCGCTCGGCGTGATCCTCGTCATCGGCAAGCGGGTCGGCTTCAAGAAGGACCCGATGCGCCCGCACAGCCTGCCGCTGGTCATGCTCGGTGCCGGTCTGCTGTGGTTCGGCTGGTTCGGCTTCAACGCCGGCTCCTGGCTCGGCAACGACGACGGCGTCGGCGCGCTGATGTTCGTCAACACCCAGATCGCCACCGCCGCAGCCATGCTGGCCTGGCTCATCTACGAGAAGCTCCGCCACGGCGCGTTCACCACGCTGGGCGCCGCCTCCGGTGCCGTCGCCGGTCTGGTCGCCATCACCCCGGCCGGTGGCGCGGTCGACCCGCTCGGCGCGATCGCGGTCGGCGCCATCGCCGGTCTGCTGTGCGCCATGGCCGTCGGCCTGAAGTACAAGTTCGGCTACGACGACTCGCTCGACGTGGTCGGCGTCCACCTGGTCGGCGGTGTCCTCGGCTCCCTGCTCATCGGCTTCTTCGCCAGCGGCAAGGGCCAGTCCGAGGTCGAGGGCCTCTTCTACGGCGGCGGCCTGGAGCAGTTCTGGAAGCAGTGCGCCGGTGTCTTCGCGGTCCTCGCCTACTCCCTGGTCGCCTCTGCGATCCTTGCCTTCCTGATCGACAAGACGATCGGCATGCGGGTCTCCGAGGACGATGAGGTGGCCGGCATCGACCAGGCCGAGCACGCCGAGACCGCATACGACTTCAGCGGTGCCGGTGGTGGCGCCTCCCGCACCGCCTCCGCCCCCGCGCCGGTCGCCGAAGCTGCGAGCAAGAAGGTAGACGCATGAAGCTCATCACCGCCGTCGTCAAGCCCCACCGGCTCGACGAGATCAAGGAGGCCCTCCAGGCCTTCGGAGTACACGGTCTGACGGTCACCGAGGCGAGCGGCTACGGTCGTCAGAGGGGTCACACCGAGGTCTACCGGGGCGCCGAGTACACCGTCGACCTGGTCCCCAAGATCCGCATCGAGGTGCTGGCCGAGGACGACGACGCCGAGCAGCTGATCGACGTCATCGTGAAGGCGGCCCGCACCGGCAAGATCGGTGACGGCAAGGTCTGGTCTCTCCCGGTCGAGACGGCCGTACGGGTCCGGACCGGCGAGCGCGGACCGGACGCGCTCTGACACAGAGGAACAGGAGTCGCTGGGTGACGAGCACGGGCGTACGGACGGAAGCAGAGGACTCGGGACCCAGCGGCTACGCGGCGGCCCGGCTGCGCCTCCTCACGGAGGGGGCGCAGTCCGGGCCGCCGCGCCGTGCCGCCCTGGCCGAGCTGACGGACGACTGGCTGGCCGGGCTCTTCGACGCCGGAGCCGAAGGACTGCGCGGGGTGTCCCTCGTCGCGGTCGGCGGCTACGGCCGTGGTGAGCTGTCCCCGCGCAGCGACCTCGACCTGCTCCTGCTGCACGACGGCGGCGACCCCGCCGCGATCGCGGCCCTCGCCGACCGCATCTGGTACCCGGTCTGGGATCTCGGCCTCGCCCTCGACCACTCCGTCCGTACGCCGGCCGAGGCCCGCAAGACGGCCGGCGAGGACCTCAAGGTCCAGCTCGGCCTGCTGGACGCCCGGCACATCGCCGGTGACCTCGGCGTCACGGCCGGCCTCAGGACCACCGTCCTCGCCGACTGGCGCAACCAGGCCCCCAAACGCCTGCCCGAGCTGCAGGAACTGTGTGCCGAACGCGCCGAGCGCCAGGGCGAGCTGCAGTACCTCCTGGAGCCGGATCTGAAAGAGGCTCGCGGTGGGTTGCGCGACGCCACCGCCCTGCGTGCCGTCGCCGCCTCCTGGCTGGCCGACGCCCCGCGCGAGGGCCTCGACGACGCCCGGCGCCGGCTGCTCGACGTGCGCGACGCCCTGCACCTGGCCACCGGGCGCGCCACCGACCGGCTCGCGCTCCAGGAGCAGGACCAGGTCGCCGCCGAGCTCGGCCTCCTCGACGCCGACACGCTGCTGCGGCAGGTGTACGAGGCGGCGCGGGTCATTTCGTACGCCAGTGATGTCACCTGGCGTGAAGTGGGGCGCGTGCTGCGGTCGCGCGCCGTGCGGCCACGCCTGCGCTCCATGCTGGGCGGTGGGAAACAGGTCGCCGAGCGCTCTCCGCTGGCCGAAGGGGTGGTGGAGCAGGACGGCGAGGTGGTGCTCGCCCGGGCCGCGCGCCCCGACCGCGACCCCGTGCTGCCGTTGCGCGCCGCGGCCGCCGCCGCTCAGGCCGGTCTGCCGCTCTCTCTGCACGCCGTACGGCGCATGGCGGCCGGAGTGCGCCCGCTGCCCACGCCCTGGCCCGCCGAGGCGCGCGAACAGCTGGTGACCCTGCTGGGCTCCGGCCGTCCCACGATCGAGGTCTGGGAGGCGCTGGAGGCCGAGGGCCTGATCACCCGGCTGCTGCCGGACTGGGAGCGGGTCCGCTGCCGGCCGCAGCGCAACGCCGTGCACATCTGGACCGTCGACCGGCATCTCATCGAGACCGCCGTCCGCGCCTCCGAGTTCACCCGCCGGGTCAGCCGCCCCGACCTGCTCCTGGTCGCCGCGCTGCTGCACGACATCGGCAAGGGCTGGCCCGGCGACCACTCGGTGGCCGGCGAGATCATCGCGCGCGATGTGGCCGCCCGTATCGGCTTCGACCGCGCGGACGTGGCCGTCCTCTCCACCCTCGTACGCCATCACCTGCTGCTCATCGAGACCGCGACCCGGCGCGACCTGGAGGATCCGGCCACCGTCCGCTCGGTGGCCGAGGCGGTCGGCACGCAGAGCACGCTGGAGCTGCTGCACGCACTGACCGAGGCCGACGCGCTGGCCACCGGACCGGCCGCCTGGTCGTCCTGGCGCGGCTCGCTCGTCGCCGACCTGGTCAAGCGGGTCGCGGGCGTTCTCGCCGGGGACCCCCTCGACGAACCCGAGGCCGCCGCGCCCACTGCCGAGCAGGAGCGGCTGGCCCTGGAGGCGATCGCGACCGGCAGCCCCGTGCTGGCGCTGCGCGCGCAGACCGAGCCGCCGGCGGAGGAGCAGCCGTCCGGCGATCCGGAGCCGCTCGGCGTGGAGCTGCTCATCGCCGTACCGGACCAGCCGGGCGTGCTGCCCGCGGTGGCCGGCGTCCTCGCCATGCACCGTCTGACGGTCCGCACGGCGGAGCTGCGGGCGCTGGAGCTGCCGGAGGGTGTCGAGGGCTCGGTGCTGCTGCTGGACTGGCGGGTAGCCGCCGAGTACGGCTCCCTGCCCCAGGCCGCCCGGCTGCGCGCCGACCTCGTGCGCGCCCTCGACGGCTCCCTGGACATCGCCGCCCGCCTTACCGAGCGCGACGCCGCCTATCCGCGCCGCCGGGGCGTGGTCGCGCCGCCGCCGCGGGTGACGGTCGCCTCGGCCGCCTCCCGCCTCGCCACGGTGATCGAGGTGCGCGCCCAGGACGCGCCGGGACTGCTGTTCCGGATCGGGCGGGCGCTGGAGGACGCCGGCGTACGGGTGCGCAGCGCGCATGTGAGCACGCTGGGCGCCAACGCCGTGGACGCGTTCTATGTCACAGATCCGGAGGGTGCGCCCCTGCCGGGCACGGAGGCGACGGTGGTGGCGCAGAAGCTGGAGGAGGCTCTGCGGGGGTGACCCCGCAGCGTCCGGGCGTTCAGCAGGGCGTAGCGGGTGGGGACGACTTTCTTGCGCGGCCGGATACCCTGGAAGACGCTCGCACTGCCCCCGACTCCGAGGACCGACGCCGCCGTGTTCGATACTCTTTCCGATCGCCTCTCAGCGACCTTCAAGAATCTGCGCGGCAAGGGGCGTTTGAGCGAGGCGGACATCGACGCCACCGCGCGCGAGATCCGCATCGCGCTCCTCGAGGCGGACGTGGCGCTGCCGGTGGTCCGGAGCTTCATCAAGAACGTCAAGGAGCGTGCCCTCGGCGCCGAGGTCTCCAGGGCGCTGAATCCGGCGCAGCAGGTCCTGAAGATCGTGAACGACGAGCTCGTCACGATCCTCGGCGGCGAGACCCGGCGGCTGCGGTTCGCCAAGCAGCCGCCGACCGTGATCATGCTGGCGGGTCTGCAGGGTGCCGGTAAGACCACCCTCGCGGGCAAGCTCGGCAAGTGGCTCCAGGAGCAGGGCCACTCGCCGCTGCTGGTCGCCGCCGACCTCCAGCGCCCGAACGCCGTCAACCAGCTGAGCGTCGTCGCCGAGCGGGCCGGGGTCGCGGTCTTCGCGCCCGAGCCGGGCAACGGCGTCGGTGACCCGGTCAAGGTCGCCAAGGACTCCATCGACTTCGCGAAGTCCAAGGTCCACGACATCGTGATCGTGGACACCGCCGGCCGCCTCGGCATCGACGCCGACATGATGCAGCAGGCCGCGGACATCCGGGACGCGGTCTCGCCGGACGAGATCCTCTTCGTCGTCGACGCGATGATCGGTCAGGACGCGGTCAACACCGCCGAGGCCTTCCGGGACGGCGTCGGCTTCGACGGCGTGGTGCTCTCCAAGCTCGACGGTGACGCCCGCGGTGGTGCGGCCCTGTCGATCCGCCAGATCACCGGCAAGCCGATCATGTTCGCGTCGAACGGTGAGAAGCTCGACGACTTCGACGCCTTCCACCCGGACCGGATGGCCTCCCGCATCCTCGACATGGGTGACCTGCTCACCCTGATCGAGCAGGCGGAGAAGACGTTCAGCCAGGAAGAGGCCGAGAAGATGGCCTCCAAGCTGGCGTCCAAGAAGGGCCAGGACTTCACCCTGGACGACTTCCTGGCCCAGATGGAGCAGGTCAGGAAGATGGGCAGCATCTCCAAGCTGCTCGGCATGCTGCCCGGTATGGGGCAGATCAAGGACCAGATCAACAACCTCGACGAGCGGGACGTCGACCGCACGGCAGCCATCATCAAGTCGATGACCCCGGGCGAGCGCCAGGACCCGACGATCATCAACGGCTCCCGCCGCGCCCGTATCGCCAAGGGCTCCGGTGTCGACGTCAGCGCGGTGAAGAACCTCGTCGAGCGGTTCTTCGAGGCCCGCAAGATGATGTCCCGCATGGCTCAGGGCGGCGGTATGCCCGGCATGCCGGGGATGCCGGGCATGGGCGGCGGGCCCGGCCGGTCGAAGAAGCAGCCGAAGAAGGCCAAGGGCAAGCAGCGCTCCGGCAACCCGATGAAGCGCAAGGAGCAGGAGCAGGAGGCCGCCGCCCGCCGCGCGGCCGCCGCTCAGAGCGGCAACGCCTTCGGAGTGCCGCAGCAGGGCGGACAGGACTTCGAGCTGCCGGACGAGTTCAAGAAGTTCATGGGCTAGGGCCTGTCCGGCGGATCAGGTCGCAGGAAAGCGACGGTGACTGATCGGCGCTGGTGAGCGGGGTCTGGTGCGTCCAGCTGCAAGGCGGAGGAGGGAGTCGACGCGATGGGGGTCCCCCCGCTCGAGCGAAGCCGAGAGTGGGGGAGTCGGCGACCGACGACAACGCCGCAGATGGGCGTGCCAGACCCCGCGTCTGCGGCATGATCCGCCGGACAGGCCCTAGTCGGCAGTACCTGGTCCACGACACCGGGGGCACCCTCGATCGCGAGGGTGCCCCCGGTGTCGTATGCCCACATGCCGGGGAAGCCCATGTGGCGTAACGTCCCGATATGACCAACCCTGCGCCACCGCGCAAGTCGCCCGAGCAGCCCTGGCGTACCGAGGGCACGCCCGAGGAACCGCCGAAGCCGCCGTCCGGGGGGCGGCGGATACCCGGGGGCTGGTGGAGCCTCGCCCTCACGGCGCTGGTCCTGTTTGTGCTCGTCAACCTCGCGCTGTCGTTCTTCGGCGACGGGGACGAGCCGACGATCTCGTACACGGAGTTCAGCAGGCAGGTCGACGACGGCAACGTCAGCAAGATCTACTCCAAGGGCGACGCGATCCAGGGCCAGCTGAAGAGGGCCCAGGACAATCCCGAGGGCGACGGGACGTACACGAAGTTCCGGACCCAGCGGCCCGAGTTCGCGGACGACCGGCTCTGGACGGATCTGACCAGGAACAACGTCACCGTCACGGCGGAGCCGGTCGTCCAGCAGCGCAGTCTTCTGGCCAACCTGCTGATCTCGCTGGCGCCGATCCTCCTGCTCGTCGTGCTGTGGATCTTCATCACACGGCGGATGCGGACGGGCATGGGCGGCGCGGGCGGCATGTTCGGGCGCAGAGAGCCGCCCAAGCCCGTCGCGCTGGAGTCGGGGGAGAAGCGCACGACGTTCGCGGACGTGGCGGGCATCGACGAGGTCGCGGGCGAGCTCAACGACGTCGTCGACTTCCTGAAGAACCCCGACGCCTACCGCAGAATGGGCGCCAAGATGCCGCGCGGCGTGCTGCTGGCAGGGCCGCCCGGCACCGGGAAGACGCTGCTCGCGCGGGCGGTGGCCGGGGAGGCGGGCGTGCCGTTCTTCTCCGCGTCGGCCTCCGAGTTCATCGAGATGATCGTGGGCGTGGGCGCCTCCCGGGTACGGGAACTGTTCGCGGAGGCGCGCAAGGTGGCTCCGTCGATCATCTTCATCGACGAGATCGACACCATCGGCCGGGCCCGCGGCGGCGGTGCCGCCATGGGCGGCCATGACGAGCGCGAGCAGACCCTGAACCAGATCCTGACCGAGATGGACGGCTTCTCCGGCTCCGAGGGCGTGATCGTGGTCGCCGCGACCAACCGCGCGGACGTCCTGGACCCGGCCCTGACCCGCCCCGGCCGCTTCGACCGGGTGGTCCAGGTCGCGCCCCCGGACCGGGGCGGCCGCGAGGCCATCCTCAAGATCCACACTCGCGAGATCCCGCTCGCCCCGGACGTCGACATCCCCCGGCTCGCCCGTACGACCCCGGGAATGACCGGCGCCGAACTGGCCAACCTTGCCAACGAGGCCGCCCTGATCGCGGTCAAGCGAGGGCAGGAGCAGGTGACGCAGACCGACCTCTCGGAAGCGCTGGAGAAGGTCCAGCTCGGCGCCGAACGCGCGCTGGTGATGCCCCAGGAAGAGCGCCGGCGCACCGCCTACCACGAGAGCGGTCACGCCCTGCTGGGCATGCTGCAGCCCGGCGCCGACCCGGTCCGCAAGATCACCATCGTGCCGCGCGGAAGGGCACTCGGCGTGACGCTGTCGACGCCGGAGTCGGACAAGTACGCGTACACCGAGGACTACCTGCGCGGCCGCATCATCGGCGCACTCGGCGGCATGGCCGCGGAACATGTCGTCTACGGGGTCATCACCACCGGCTCGGAGAGCGACCTCGAACAGGTCACCAACATCGCCCGCGGAATGGTCGGCCGCTGGGGCATGAGCAGACAGGTCGGCCGGCTGTCCGCGCTCCCCAACGACGCCCAGCAGACGTACGGCCTGGCCGCGGCACCGCAGACACTGGACGTGATCGACGGCGAGATGCGGCGGATCGTCGACGAGTGCTACGAGGAGGCGTGCCGCAAACTACGCGACCACCGGCAGCAACTCGACGCCCTGGCGGGGGCGTTGCTGGAACGCGAGACGCTGGAAGAGGCGGACGCGTACCGGATCGCCGGGGTCTCGCGGCTGACGAAGGGTGACCAGGAGGGGTAGGGGGCGTGCCCCGCCCTTCCTCGCGCCGGCATCTCCCGAGCCCTGTCAGGGGGTTCGGGCGATCAGGTAGCGGAACACGTTCGGCATCCACACCGTGCCGTCCGGCCGCCGGTGCGGATGCAGGGCCTCGGTCAGCTCCTTGTCGACCTGCTCCTGATCCGTCGCCGCGATCGCCGCGTCGAACAGCCCCGTCGACAGCAGGCCGCGCACCGCGCAGTCCAGGTCGGCATATCCGAAGGGGCACGCCACCCGCCCCGAACCGTCCGGCCGGAGCCCCGCCCGCTGGGCGACCTCCTCCAGGTCGTCGCGCAGGGCCGGACGCCAACTGCCCGCGCTGCGCAGCGGATCCGCCAGTTTGCCCGCCACCCGCAGCACGGACGAGGTGGCGCAACGCTCCGGCGGCCCCCAGCCGGCCAGCACCACGGGCGCCCCCCGCTCGGCGAGCGGCACCGCCGCGGCGAGCAGCTCACCGAGCCCCTCCGAGTCGCCCGCCAGACATCCGATGGGCTCGAAGGCGGTCACCAGGGTGTACGCGCGCGCCCCGTCCTCGGGCGCCCCGGGAGCATCGTCGAGGAGCCGGACGTTCGCACGCGCGCGCGTGCCGGGCCCTTCCGGCAGCAGACGCTCGCGCGCGAGGGCCCTTCTCTCGGGGGAGGAGGACTCGACACCGGAGATCGCGGCGCCCCGGGAGGCCGCCATCAGCAGCGCCAGCCCGGAACCGCAGCCGAGCCCCAGCAGCCGGGTGCCGGGGCCCACGTCCAGTCGCTCGTAGACCGCCTCGTAGAGCGGTACGAGCATCCGCTCCTGGATTTCCGACCAGTCACGCGCGCGTGCAGCCAGGTCCACGCGGGGCGCAGGTCCCGCATGAGGTAGTCGCTGCCGCACGAGCGTAGGTGTCATCGAAAGCGCCCCAATCCGCCGAGAGTTGCTGCTGTACCCGTTTCCGTAGCCCCCGTGACGTACGCCCGCCCTCCCCCGTATGCCAGGAAACTCCGGGCGCGCGACCGCGTCCAGGGGTTGCGGAGCCCGGCTTGTGGGGTGTCCGCGCAAGTGGCGAGAATTCACATTCCGGCAACGTGGGCCCGTACCATCTCGCCATGGCAAAGGCACCCGTTCTCACCCCGCGGTCGGACGACTTCCCGCGCTGGTACCAGGATCTGATCAACAAGGCCGAGCTGGCCGACAACGGTCCGGTGCGCGGCACCATGGTGATCCGACCGTACGGGTACGGGCTGTGGGAGCGGATGCAGGCGGAGATGGACGCCCGCATCAAGGAGACCGGCACCCAGAACGCCTACTTCCCGCTGCTGATCCCCCAGTCCTATCTGGCCAGGGAGGCCGACCACGTCGAGGGTTTCGCCCCCGAGCTGGCGGTGGTCACGCACGGCGGCGGCAAGGAGCTGGAGGAGCCCGCGGTCGTCCGGCCGACCTCCGAGATGATCATCAACGAGTACTTCGCGAAGTGGGTGCAGAGCTACCGCGATCTGCCCCTGCTGATCAACCAGTGGGCCAACGTGGTCCGTTGGGAACTCAGGCCCCGGCTCTTTCTGCGCACGACCGAGTTCCTGTGGCAGGAGGGCCACACCGCGCACGCCACGTACGAGGAGGCGCGGGACTTCGCTTCGCACATCCACCGCAAGGTCTACGAGGACTTCATGGTGAACGTCCTCGCGATGGACGTCGTCCCCGGCCGCAAGACCGTCAAGGAGCGGTTCGCGGGCGCCATCAACACCCTCACCCTCGAGGCGATGATGGGCGACGGCAAGGCGTTGCAGATGGGCACCAGCCACGAACTGGGGCAGAACTTCGCCAAGGCGTTCAACACCCAGTACCTGTCGAAGGAAGGCAAGCAGGAGCTGGTCTGGCAGACCTCCTGGGGCTCGACGACCCGCATGATCGGCGCCCTGGTGATGATGCACGGCGACGACAACGGACTCCGTGTCCCGCCTCGCCTTGCGCCCGTCCAGGTCGTCGTCCTCGCGATCAAGGGTGACGATGCGGTTCTGGCCAAGGTCCGTGAGATCGGCGACCGGCTGACGGCGGCCGGGATCCGCGTCCAGGTCGACGACCGCACCGACACGCCCTTCGGTCGCCGCGCCGTCGACTGGGAGCTGAAGGGCGTGCCCGTCCGCGTCGAGGTGGGCCCGCGTGACCTGGCGAACGGCACCGCGATGCTGGCGCGCCGCATCGCGGGCGGCAAGGAGCCGGTGTCCCTGGACGGGCTGGCGGAGCTGCTGCCGTCGATTCTCGAAGAGGACCAGGCGCTGCTGCTGAAGCAGTCCCGCGAGCGCCGTGAGTCCCGCACGTCCGAGGTCTCCACGATCGAGGACGCCGTCGAGGCCGCCGGCGCCGGCGGCTGGGCGCGCATCCCGTGGGCGACCCTCGGCGAAGAAGGCGAGGCCAAGCTGGCCGAGCACGCGGTGACCGTACGGTGTCTGGTCGCCGAGGACGGGTCGGTGCCGGACGCCGACGACGCACCCGGTAACGTCGCGATCGTCGCGCGCGCATACTGAAGCGGTGAGAGGCGACCGAAACGCCACTTGCGCATCTGCGGACCACACGTTTCCCCGGCGCGCGGAGATGTCTACGCGTCGGGTCGTACGTCAGCGTACGTACCGGCTTGGTACGAGCTGTGCGGCTTCTCCGCAGATCAGCGCACCCGCCCTCGTCAGGACGCATCAGGGGCAACTGACGGGTACGTGCAAAATATTTGGGATGCCCCGGAATCGGAACACAGCGGGACCCAGGCTCGTTGTCATTACGTGAGCACGACACCACCTGTTCTCGCCGCAGAGCTGGCGCAGGCGTGGGCCGACATTCAGCGGTACCACCCCGAGCTGCCAGACCTTGCCGCGCCCGAATCCCTGATCGGGGAGTCGTCGTCCGCCTGCGGACACGAACTCTCCTTCGAGCGGCTGCTCCATGAGGCAGTCCACGGCATCGCCGCCGCCCGCGGAATCCGCGACACCTCCCGCGCCGGCCGGTACCACAACCGCAGATTCCTCGCGATCGCCGAGGAGCTGGGCCTGGACCACCCCGAGGAACCGCACCCCAGCAGCGGTTTCTCGCTGGTCACGCTCAACCCTGAGGCGAAGCGGCGCTACCGCACCACGATCGAGCGCCTGCAGCGCGCCCTGACCGCCCACACCGCCGCCACCTCCGCCGACACCTCCCGCACCTTCCGCGGCCCGGCGGCCCGCCACGGCTCCTCCGGCGGCGGGGTCCGGGTCAAGGCGGTGTGCGACTGCGGCCGCAACGTACGGGTCGTTCCCTCGGTCCTGGCCCAGGCCCCGATCGTGTGCGGCGGCTGCGGAAAACCGTTCCGCATCCCGGAGGTCGTGGGCGCGGGCGCGGCAAGCTGACGGTCCGGCTGCTCGTGGCAGCCGGGCCCGTCCATCCGCGGGCATGCGTGCCGCCGGTGCCGGGTTGCGCACCCGACGTACGGTCACATGGACGCCGGGTGCTCCTGAGCCATGCCCAGCTGTCCTCCGGTCGGAAGCGCCCGCAGGGTGTGGCAGAATGGCTGGCTGTACTCGACAGCCGCACAGGACCCCTCTCTCCTCCGGCTGACGCGTCCATCGGGCACTCGGGTACCGCAACCCCACGCGGCCATCTCGCCGTGCCCAACCACGTCAAATCCAGGAGAACCCACTCCCGTGGCAGTCAAGATCAAGCTGAAGCGTCTGGGCAAGATCCGTTCGCCTCACTACCGCATCGTCGTCGCCGACTCCCGTACCCGCCGTGACGGCCGGGCCATCGAGGAGATCGGCAAGTACCACCCGACGTACAACCCGTCGGTGATCGAGGTCGACGCCGAGCGCGTGGCGTACTGGCTCGGTGTCGGCGCCCAGCCGACCGAGCCCGTGCTCGCCATCCTGAAGAAGACCGGCGACTGGCAGAAGTTCAAGGGCGAGCCCGCCCCGGCGCCGCTGCTCGTGGCCGAGCCGAAGAAGGCGCGCCCGTCGTTCGAGGCCCTCGGCGGCGACGACGAGGGCAAGGGTGAGGCGATCACCCAGAAGAAGAAGGCGGAGAAGAAGGACGAGGCTGCCGCCGAGTCCGAGTCGGCCGAGGCCTGAGCATGCTCGAGGAGGCTCTCGAGCACCTCGTGAAGGGCATCGTCGACAACCCTGACGATGTGCAGGTCGCCTCGCGCAACCTGCGTCGCGGGCGTGTGCTGGAGGTCCGGGTCCACCCCGACGACCTCGGCAAGGTGATCGGCCGCAACGGCCGCACCGCACGCGCTCTGCGCACCGTCGTGGGCGCCATCGGCGGCCGCGGAGTCCGTGTCGACCTTGTCGACGTGGACCACGTCCGCTGACGCAATGCAGCACCGGCTCGGGCCGGGGAGGGCCACTCGGCCGTCCCCGGCCCGTGGTCGTACGTACGACAGGAGATCTTCGAAAAGTGCAGCTCGTAGTCGCCCGCATCGGCCGCGCCCACGGCATCAAGGGCGAAGTCACCGTCGAGGTACGTACCGACGAGCCGGAACTCCGGCTCGCCCCCGGTGCCGTCCTGGCCACCGACCCGGCCTCCGCCGGACCGCTGACCATCGAGACGGGCCGGGTGCACAGCGGACGCCTGCTGCTGCGCTTCGCGGGCGTGAGCGACCGCACCGGCGCCGAGGCGCTGCGCAACACCCTCCTGATCGCCGAGATCGACCCGGACGAACTGCCCGAGGGCGAGGACGAGTACTACGACCACCAGCTGATCGACCTCGACGTCGTCACCGAGGACGGTGTGGAGGTCGGCCGGATCACCGAGATCTCGCATCTGCCCTCGCAGGACCTGTTCATCGTGGAGCGTCCTGACGGGACCGAGGTCATGATCCCGTTCGTCGAGGAGATCGTCACCGAGATCGACCTCGAGGAGCAGCGGGCCGTCATCGACCCGCCGCCCGGCCTGATCGACGACCGGGCCGTGATCGACTCCTCCGAGGAGGAGTCCTGATGCGGCTCGACGTCGTCACGATCTTCCCCGAGTACCTCGACCCGCTGAACGTCTCCCTGGTCGGCAAGGCACGCGCGCGTGGACAGCTGAACGTGCACGTGCATGATCTGCGGACCTGGACCCACGACCGGCACCACACGGTCGACGACACGCCCTACGGCGGCGGTCCCGGCATGGTCATGAAGACCGAGCCCTGGGGCGACGCCCTGGACTCCGTCCTCGCCGACGGCTACGAAACGGGCTCCCACGCGCCCACCCTCGTCGTCCCCACGCCCAGCGGCCGCCCCTTCACCCAGGAGCTCGCCGTCGCACTCTCCGAGCGCCCCTGGCTGATCTTCACTCCCGCGCGCTACGAGGGCATCGACCGGCGCGTCATCGACGAGTACGCGACCCGGATGCCCGTCCACGAGGTGTCCATCGGCGACTACGTCCTCGCCGGCGGCGAGGCGGCCGTACTGGTCGTCACGGAAGCCGTGGCGAGGCTGCTGCCCGGCGTCCTCGGGAACGCCGAGTCCCATCGCGACGACTCCTTCGCGCCCGGCGCCATGGCCAACCTCCTGGAAGGCCCCGTCTACACCAAGCCGCCCCAGTGGCGTGGCCGGGAGATCCCGGACGTGCTGCTCAGCGGCCATCACGGCAGGATCGCCCGCTGGCGCCGTGACGAGGCGCTGAAGCGGACGACGGTCAACCGGCCCGACCTGATCGAGCGCTGCGACCCCAAGGCCTTCGACAAGAAGGACCGCGAGATGCTCTCCATCCTGGGCTGGGAACCGGACCCCGAGGGTGAGCCGTACGGCCGATTTTGGCGCCGGGCAGACGGCGTGGAAGAATAGACCGCTGTTGTGCGCCGTCCGGCGTGCGCCCCTGCCACAGGGGGACACGACGCGCGCTCCGACCAGCATGACGCTCACCCGGAAAACCTAGTTTCCGTTGATGACCTGTGGCATCAGCGAAGAAAGCAGACGAAATGTCTCACCTGCTCGACTCCGTCGACGCCGCGTCGCTGCGCAGCGACGTCCCGGCCTTCCGCCCGGGCGACACGGTCAACGTCCACGTCCGCGTCATCGAGGGCAACCGCTCCCGTGTGCAGCAGTTCAAGGGCGTGGTGATCCGTCGCCAGGGTTCCGGCGTGCGCGAGACCTTCACGGTCCGCAAGGTCTCCTTCTCCGTCGGCGTCGAGCGCACCTTCCCGGTGCACACCCCGATCGTGGAGAAGATCGAGCTCGTCACCAAGGGTGACGTCCGCCGCGCCAAGCTGTACTACCTGCGCGACCTGCGCGGCAAGGCGGCGAAGATCAAGGAGAAGCGCGAGAACTGAGCGCTTCCCGGCGTTCGAAGCGGGGCCGGATAGCATCTGGCCCCGATGAACACCGAAGCCCAGCCGACGGAGCGCGACCGCTCCTCCCGCCCTTCCGGATCCGAGGAGATCTCGGACAAAGAGGGGCCGGAGGAACGGTCGCGTTTCGCGTTGGTGTCGCGGATCGCCGACTGGCTCCCCGGCGGGCGGATCACCCTGACCTTGCTGATCTGCCTGCTGTTTCTGCTGCTGCTCAGCACCTTTGTGATGCAGCCGTTCCAGATCCCCAGCGGATCCATGGAACGCGGATTGAGGATCGGCGACCGCGTTCTCGTAAATAAGTTGGCGTACCGTTTCGGTGCCGAACCGCGGCGCGGTGACGTGGTCGTGTTCGACGGCACCGGACACTTCGGGAACGCCGACTACATCAAACGCGTCGTGGGTGTAGGGGGAGACCGCGTGGTCTGCTGTGACAAGGAGGGGAGGCTCCAGGTGAACGGCCGGTCCGTCGACGAGTCGACGTTCCTGTACCCCGGCGACAGCGCGTCCACGGTGGCCTTCGACGTCGTCGTGCCCGACGGCACCCTGTTCGTCCTCGGCGACCACCGCAGCGCCTCCAGCGACTCCCGCGACCATCTGGGCTCACCGGGCGGCGGCATGGTGCCCGTCGGTGACGTGATCGGCCGGGCCGACTGGATCGTCTGGCCCGTCGGCCACCTCACCCGCCTGCACCGATCGGGCGCCTACGCGCGCGTGCCCGCGGCGGACGGTGCCCATGGGTAACCGCGGCAAACCGCGCGGCGTCCCCAGCAGCGCCGCCGACAACCTGCTGCCCACCGGCACCCGGCGGGCCGCCGGCTCCTCCGGCGGCCGCACCCGCGCCGAGCGGCGCAAGCTCCAGCGCAAGGTCAAGCGTCGCCGGCGCCGCTCCGCGATAAAAGAGGTCCCGCTCCTGGTCGGGGTGGCCGTCCTCATAGCCCTCGTGCTGAAGACCTTCCTCGTGCAGGCCTTCGTGATCCCGTCCGGCTCCATGGAGCAGACGATCCAGATCGGTGACCGCGTCCTGGTCGACAAGCTCACCCCCTGGTTCGGCTCCCAACCGCAGCGCGGTGACGTCGTCGTCTTCAAGGACCCCGGTGGCTGGCTCCAGGACGAGCAGCCCACCCAGAAGAAGGAAGACCCGGTCGTCGTCAAGCAGGTGAAGGAAGGCCTCACCTTCATCGGCCTGCTGCCCTCCGACAACGAGAAGGACCTCATCAAGCGGGTTGTCGGAGTCGGCGGCGACCGCGTCAAGTGCTGTGACGCGCAAGGGCGGGTCACGGTCAACGGCGTCCCCCTGGTCGAGGACTATCTCTTTCCCGGCAACGAACCGTCCGCGACCCCGTTCGACATCACCGTGCCGGAAGGCCGGCTGTGGGTGATGGGCGACCACCGGTCCAACTCCGCGGATTCCCGTTCCCACCAGGACACCGACTACGGCGGTACCGTCTCCGAGGACGAGGTGGTGGGACGTGCCGTCGTCATCGCCTGGCCGCTCGGCCACTGGACCACCCTGGAGGAACCGAAAACCTACGCTTCCGTGTCCGACTCGGCCTCCGGGTCGACCGCTGCTCCCCAACCGTCGCATAGGGTTGCCTCCGACGATCCGAACGGAACGATCCAGCTCCCGAGCCCTGCGGAACTCCCGCTCGTTATGGGAGTGGTGGGCCTGCGCCGTGCATGGGGCAGGCGGCGGCACAGAGTAAGGAGTTGGCGTGGGGGATGTGGCGGTTGGCGCACGGTCCGGGCACGACGGCGAGGAGCACCGCGGACAGCCCGTGGAGGCAGCCCCCACGGCCCCGGGCAACGTCCCTCCTGCAGGGAGTGACACAACAGCGGCTGAGGACGGCAGGGTGACGGACGAGCAGGACCAGGCCGGGGACGGGGTGCCGGTCGGCCCGGCCCTCGAGCAGCCGAAGAAGCAGCGCTCCTTCTGGAAGGAACTGCCGATCCTGATCGGTATCGCGCTGGTGCTGGCGCTGCTGATCAAGACGTTCCTGGTGCAGGCGTTCTCGATCCCCTCCGACTCGATGCAGAACACCCTCCAGCAGGGGGACCGCGTTCTCGTCGACAAGCTCACCCCGTGGTTCGGCTCCGAGCCGGAGCGCGGCGAGGTCGTCGTCTTCCACGACCCGGACAACTGGCTGGCCGGCGAGCCGACGGCGAATCCGAACGCCCTGCAGACGGTGCTCAGCTGGATCGGCCTGATGCCGTCCGCGGAGGAGAAGGACCTCATCAAGCGGGTCGTCGGTGTCGGCGGCGACACGGTGGAGTGCCAGGGCACCGGCCCGCTCAAGGTCAACGGCAAGGCGCTGAACGAGGCGTCGTACGTGTACCCCGGCAACACGCCGTGCAGCAATGACGACCAGGGCGGGCAGTTCAAGGTGAAGGTGCCCGAGGGCTTCATCTGGGTCATGGGCGACCACCGGCAGAACTCCCGGGACTCGCGCTACAACCAGGGCGACGCCAACAAGGGCATGGTCCCGGTCGACAAGGTCGTCGGACGTGCCATCGTCAAGGCGTGGCCGATCAACCGCTGGGGCACGCTCCCGGTCCCGGACACCTTCGACCAGCCCAGTCTGGGCGACCAGTCCTCCGCGTCCGCGGCCCTGACCGCCGCCCCGAACGCCCTGGCGCTCGCCGGGGTCGTGCCGGTGGCCCTGTGGCGCCGCCGCCGGCTCACCGTCGCACAGACGCGCTGACCGGCCCTGGTGAGCCTCCGGGACCCTGACCTCGGTCGGAGAACCGAAGGGCTGACCCGGTCCGGTACCGCCGGGTAGGGTGCGGGTCCATGGGTGGCGAGAGCGCGACACGTACGGCCCCGCAGCGCGGCGGGGCGAGCAGTGGCCCGGCGGGCGGCCGGATCGGACAGCGGTTGTCCGGGCTGGCGGTCGCGCTGGGCCTTGTGCTGTTCCTCGGCGGATTCGGCTGGGGAGCGGTGGTCTACCGCCCGTACACCGTGCCCACCAGCTCCATGGCACCGACGATCGGCGTGGGCGACCGCGTGCTGGCCGAGCGGGTCGACAGCGCGGACGTGCGCCGCGGTGACGTCGTTGTCTTCAAGGACGTCACCTGGGGCAACGCGCCGATGGTCAAGCGCGTGGTCGCGGTCGGCGGGGACACCGTCTCCTGCTGCCGGGACGGGAAGCTGACCGTCGACGGCAAGGAGATCGAGGAACCGTATCTGCCCGAGGGGCAGGCCGCCGAAGTCGCGAACTTCCCGACCGTGACCGTGCCCGAGGGGCGGCTGTTCCTGCTCGGTGACGAGCGGCACGGCTCCCTGGACTCCACCGCCCACCTCGCGGACGCCGCCGGCGGCACCGTGTCGCGCGACGCCGTGTCCGCGCGGGTGGACGCCGTCGTCTGGCCCATGGACGGCATGCTCGAACGCCCCACCGGTTTCGAGGCGCTCGGCGACCTGTCCACGCCCGGCCCGCTCCGTACGATGGGCGCCATGATCGTCGTCGGAGCCGTGCTGGTGCTCGGGGGCGCCGCGTACGGTCCGCTCGCCAAGCGCGTGGCGGGCCGCAGCCGCCCGCGGACGGAGCCTGTCGGTGCCCGCTGAGGCGACGGACGCCGGAGCAGGTTCCACCGAAGGCCTGGGCAGCGAGGTTCGCAAGGTGGCCCGGGTCGTGCTGCTCGACCCCCAGGACCGCATCCTGCTGCTGCACGGCCACGAGCCGGACGATCCCGCCGACGACTGGTGGTTCACGCCTGGCGGTGGCCTGGAGGGCGACGAGACCCGCGAGGAGGCCGCTGTGCGGGAACTCGCGGAGGAGACCGGAATCACGGCGGTCGAGCTGGGCCCGGTGCTGTGGCGGCGGATGTGCTCGTTCCCGTTCGCGGGCCGACGCTGGGACCAGGACGAGTGGTACTACCTGGCCCGGACGGACCAGACGGCGACCGAGGCCCTGGGCCTCACCGAGCTGGAACGACGCAGTGTCGTGGGTGCGCGGTGGTGGACGTGGCAGGAACTGACCCGTGCGCATGAGACGGTGTATCCGACCAGACTCGCCGAGCTGCTGCGCAGACTGCTCGACGAAGGTCCCCCTGCCAGGCCCGAGATCCTCGACACGGAAATCGTCTAGGGGCTCACGGGACTGGCGCACAATGGTGGGATCGTACGGCTGAAGGGGAACATGCCATGAGCGCCGAGGACCTCGAAAAGTACGAGACCGAGATGGAGCTCAAGCTCTACCGGGAGTACCGCGATGTCGTCGGTCTGTTCAAATACGTGATCGAGACCGAGCGGCGTTTCTACCTGACCAACGACTACGAGATGCAGGTGCATTCGGTCCAGGGTGAAGTGTTCTTCGAGGTGTCGATGGCGGACGCCTGGGTGTGGGACATGTATCGGCCGGCCCGGTTCGTGAAGCAGGTCCGGGTCCTCACATTCAAGGATGTGAACATCGAGGAGCTGAACAAGAGCGATCTGGAGCTCCCGAGCGGGTGATCGGTGGTCGCTGTCACTCGTGTGGGTGACGACGTTGTCCACAACTGCTGAGTAACCCACCAAGATCCACTTCTTGGCGGAGGATGCGTGACGGTTGGCGCCGGAGGTGGTGCCGACATGAACACGCATCTGGCACGCAGCGCACTGGGCAGGTACGGAGAGGAGCTGGCCGCTCGGCGGCTGGCCACGGCCGGTATGACGGTCCTGGAGCGCAACTGGCGCTGCGGCAGGACCGGAGAGATCGACATCGTGGCGCGGGACGGTGATGTCCTGGTCGTCTGCGAGGTGAAGACCCGCAGGGCGGGTCCCTTCCAGCATCCGATGGCGGCGATCACGCCGGCCAAGGCGGCGCGCCTGCGGGGCCTGGCGGAACGCTGGCTGCAGGAACACGGGGGAGCGCCGCCCGGCGGCGTCCGCATCGACCTCGTCGGCGTTGTCCTGCCCGACCGGGGCGCGGCCGTGGTCGAGCACGCGCGGGGGGTGGCCTGAGATGGGCTTCGCACGTACGTGCTCCGTCGCCCTCGTCGGGGTCGAGGGCGTGGTCGTCGAGGTCCAGGCCGACCTCGAACCGGGTGTCGCCGCGTTCACGCTGGTGGGACTGCCGGACAAGAGCCTGACGGAGAGCCGGGACCGGGTGCGGGCGGCGGTCGTCAACTCCGGGGGCGAGTGGCCGCAGAAGAAGCTCACGGTCGGGCTCAGTCCGGCGTCGGTCCCGAAGGCGGGCAGTGGTTTCGACCTGGCCGTCGCCTGCGCGGTGCTGGGTGCCTGCGAGCGGATCGATCCGCGGGTGCTCGCCGACATCGTGATGATCGGCGAGCTGGGCCTGGACGGACGGGTGCGGCCGGTGCGGGGCACCCTGCCGGCCGTGCTCGCCGCGGCGGACGCGGGCTATGAGCAGGTGGTCGTGCCGGAGTGCGCGGCAGCCGAGGCCTCCCTGGTGCGCGGAGTGTCCGTGCTGGGCGTGCGCAGTCTGCGCCAGCTGATCGCCGTACTGGCGGACGAGCCCGTCCCCGACGAGGAACCGGCTGAACCGGGACGTCCCGACCCACTGCTCGCCGGCCTGCGGGTTCCCGGCACCGGCGCGGCAACGGGCATGCACAGCTCCGGCGCCGCGCAGCACGACCAGGACCACGACCTCGCCGACGTCGTCGGACAGACCTCGGCCCGGACCGCCGTGGAGGTCGCCGCGGCCGGCGGACATCATCTCCTCCTGTCGGGACCGCCCGGTGCCGGGAAGACGATGCTCGCGGAGCGGCTGCCCGCCGTCCTGCCCAGGCTCGGCCGCGAGGAGGCGCTGGAGGTGACGGCGGTGCACTCCGTGGCGGGCCTGCTGCCCCCGGGCAAACCCATGATCGACACCGCTCCCTACTGCGCCCCGCACCACTCGGCCACCATGCAGGCGCTGGTCGGAGGCGGCCCGGGGATGGCCCGCCCCGGCGCCGTGTCGCTGTCCCATCGGGGGGTGCTCTTTCTCGACGAGGCGCCGGAGTTCAGCAGCCATGCACTCGACGCCCTGCGACAACCCCTGGAGTCGGGGCATGTCGTGATCGCCCGCAGTGCGGGGGTGGTGCGGTTCCCGGCGAGGTTCCTGATGGTGCTCGCCGCGAACCCGTGCCCCTGCGGCCGCTTCTCGCAGACCGACAGTCTGTGCGAGTGCCCGCCCTCGGCGATCCGCCGCTACCAGGCCCGGCTCTCGGGACCACTCCTCGACCGGGTCGACCTCAGAGTGGAGGTGGACCGCGTCACCCGCGCCCAGCTCGCCGACCGCGGTGTGCGGGGCGAGTCCACGGCGACGGTCGCCGACCGTGTCCGGGCGGCGCGGGAGCGGGCCGCAGCACGCTTCGCCGGTACGCCCTGGCGGACGAACAGTGAGGTGCCCGGCCGGGAGCTGCGCAGCCGCTGGCACGCCGCGACCGGCGCGATGGACGAGGCGGAACGCAATCTGGAGCGGGGCGCGCTGACGGCACGCGGTATCGACCGGGTGCTGCGGGTCGCCTGGAGCGTCGCCGACCTCGTGGGCCACGACCGGCCCGACGCGACGGACGTCGCCCTGGCGCTGCAACTGCGTACGGGAGTGCCGCGCGGTGTGCCGATGGCCATCGGGGCGCTGACATGAGCGGCGGCGGTCCGGACGACGAGCTGCTCTCCCGTGTCTTCCTCACCCGCGTCGTCGAGCCCGGTGACGAGGTTGCCGGGCGGTGGGTGCGGGAGTTCGGGGTGGGGCAGGTGGTACGGCGCTTGCGGGAGGGCGGAAGGCCCTTGCCGGGGGTGAGTGAGAAGCGGTGGGCCGGGCTGCTGGCGCGGGCCAGGCAGGCCCGGCCGGAGCGCGATCTCGGCGTCGCGCGGGACGCCGGCGTGCGGTTCGTGTGCCCGGGGGACGCGGAGTGGCCGGGGCAGCTGGACGACCTGGGGGAGGCGAGGCCGCTCGGCCTGTGGGTCAGGGGCCGGCCCAGTCTGCGGATGTGGGCGCTGAGATCCGTCGCCGTCGTGGGTGCCCGGGCCTGCACCGAGTACGGCGCGCACATGGCCGTCACCCTCGCGGCCGGCCTCGCGGAGCGCGGCTGGGTGGTGGTGTCCGGCGGGGCCTACGGCGTGGACGGCGCCGCTCACCGCGCTGCCCTCGGCGCCGGTGGTGCCACCGTCGCCGTCCTCGCCTGCGGGGTCGACCGGCCCTATCCGCGCGGCCACACCCAGTTGATCACCAGGATCGCGGAACAGGGGCTGGTGATCGGTGAGTTGCCGCCCGGTGATCATCCGACGCCGGGCCGGTTCATCGTCAGGAACAGAGTGATCGCCGCACTCACCCGGGGAACCGTCGTCGTCGAGGCCGCCTACCGCAGTGGCTCACTCGTCACGGCGCGGGCGGCGCAACGGCTGGGGCGGCACACGATGGGGGTGCCCGGGCCGACCACCAGTGGATTGTCGGCAGGCGTGCACGAACTGCTGCGCGGGGACGCGACGCTGGTCACCGACGCGGCGGAGGTGGTGGAACTCGTCGGAGACATGGGGGAGCTGGCCCCGGACCGCCGAGGACCGGTGCTGCCGCGGGATCTGCTGGCGCCCGGCGCCCGGCGCGTCCTGGCCGCTCTGCCCGCCCGCGGAGCCGCCACGGCCGAGGAGATCGCACGCGGCACGCCGACGACGGAGGATGACGCGATCGCGAGACTGTACGAACTCAGAGCACTTGGTTACGTCGAACGACACGGCGACGGCTGGAAGTTGACACGCCAGGCCATGATCTCCGTTCAAGGCGGTCGGAGCCCGTGCTGACCGTGCGTGTTCGGCCGTCCGAGGGAAAACTCGACGCCCTTGGGAAATCCCGCAGTTGACGGGTCCTGGCGGTCACGGAGAGCGACCGTCATGACCCTGCGGGGCACCCGGCGGAACGTATCTGCGCATGGGTCCGGCCCCGTCCTTCGCACACCGCGACTCATCAGTCACGCTACGCTCACAAGGATCCCGACACAGTCCGGCAACTCGACATCAGACCGACAGCTCCCCCAGGCACCACCCTTAACGGCAGAACGGCACAAGGCGACGAATGCCCCAGCACACCTCCGGGTCCGACCGGGCGGCGATCCCCCCAGCCGCCCGTGACGGTGGCAGCGTGCGGCCGCCCGCTCCCTCGACGCTCGACGAGTTGTGGCGGTCGTACAAGGCGACGGGGGACGAGCGGTTGCGGGAGCAGCTGATCCTGCACTACTCGCCGCTCGTGAAGTACGTGGCGGGGCGGGTGAGCGTGGGGCTGCCGCCCAACGTCGAGCAGGCGGACTTCGTGTCGTCCGGGGTGTTCGGGCTGATCGACGCGATCGAGAAGTTCGACATCGACCGGGAGATCAAGTTCGAGACGTACGCGATCACGCGGATCCGCGGCGCGATGATCGACGAGCTGCGGGCGCTGGACTGGATCCCGCGGTCCGTGCGGCAGAAGGCGCGCAATGTGGAGCGGGCCTACGCGACGCTGGAGGCACGGCTGCGGCGGACGCCGACGGAGAGCGAGGTGGCCGCCGAGCTGGGCATGGCGGTCGACGAACTGCACGCGGTGTTCAGTCAGTTGTCACTGGCCAACGTGGTGGCGTTGGAGGAGCTGCTGCACGTCGGGGGCGACGGCGGGGACGGGCTGAGCGTCATGGACACGCTGGAGGACACCGCCGCGGACAATCCGGTGGAGGTGGCCGAGGACCGGGAGCTGCGGCGGTTCCTGGCGCGGGCGATCAACACGCTGCCCGAGCGGGAGAAGACCGTGGTCACGCTGTACTACTACGAGGGGCTCACGCTCGCCGAGATCGGCAATGTGCTCGGGGTGACCGAGAGCCGGGTCAGTCAGATCCACACCAAGTCCGTGCTCCAGCTGCGCGCGAAACTGGCAGGCTTCGGGCGTTGACCTGGTCGAACGCCGACGGGGCGACGCGATTCACTCCCGCCCCGGGTGCCGCGTCCGTAAAGTGGTGGACGTGCCAAGGATTCGAGCGGCCTCCGTGGCCGAGCACCGGTCGATGCAGCGAGCCGCCCTGCTGGACGCGGCTCGTTCCCTGCTGTCCGAGGGCGGGACGGAGGCGCTGACCTTCCCGGCCCTGGCCGAGCGGACGGGCCTTGCGCGGTCGTCCGTGTACGAGTACTTCCGGTCACGGGCCGCCGTGGTCGAGGAGCTGTGTGAGGTCGACTTCCCGGTCTGGGCGGCGGAAGTGTCGGCGGCGATGGAGCGGGTGCACGGGCCGGAGGTCAAGGTCGAGGCGTATGTGCGCAAGCAGCTGGAGCTCGTCGGGGACCGGCGGCATCGGGCTGTGGTGGCGATTTCGGCCAGTGAGCTGGATGCCGGGGCGCGGGAGAAGATCCGGGCGGCGCACGGGGGGCTGGTCTCGATGATCGTCGAGGCGCTGGGGGAGATGGGGCATGCGGAGCCGCGGTTGGCGGCGATGCTGCTGCAGGGGGTTGTGGACGCGGCTGTGCGGCGGATCGAGCTGGGGGCGGCGGAGGAGCCGGGGGTTATCGCGGAGGCTGCGGTGGGGATGGTGCTGAGGGGCGTTCGCGGCTGACCGCGGGTCGGTGCGGGTCGGTGCGGGTCGGTGCGGGTCGGTGCACTCGCCGGCGTTGGCCGGGTGCCGCTGCGCCCACCCGTGCCGCCCCAGCGGCACGACTGCCCGCAGCTACGTCTACGCCGGTGGTAGCGGTACCCCGAGTACCGGGAGGAGGCGGGACGGTCCACGGTGCAGGAGCCAGGGTGGTAGCAACGACAGCGGGTCAAGGTACGTGGCCTCCCTCAGCAAGCCCCAGTGCATGCACGTGACCGTGCAGTGGGAGCCCGTCGGTTCGACCGTGCCGAGCACCTCGCCCGCCTGTACCTCGGCCCCCTTGCGGACCGACGCGCGTACGGGTTCATAGGTCGTCCGCAAGGGCGGGGCGCCGGTACCGGTCAGTTCCACCGACACAACCCCCTTTCCGGCCACCCGCCCCGCGAACGACACCCGGCCCGCCGCCACTGCCCGTACCGGTGTTCCGGGCGGGGCCGCCAGGTCCACGCCCCGGTGGCCCCGGCCGTACGGCGTGGCAGGGGGGTCCCAGCCGCGCAGCACGGATGGGCGTAACCCCACCGGCCACGTACGGCCGATCACCGGTACCGGCGCGTCCGCCCTCGGCGGCGCGGTCGGTGACGGGCCGTCCGCCCGGGCCGCAGTGGCCAGGACGGTCAGCGTCAGCCCCAGCAGCATCGCCCACGTCGCTCGTACACCTCGTGCACATCGCATCGCTCGCATGCGAGAACCGTGCCGGACCCCCGCCGATCACGGCCGAAACCTGTGGATTACTCCCGGGTTGTGGACAGCGGCGTCACCCGGGACCTCCCGGGTCCCGTACACTTCTGATGGCGACCCGGGCCACCGGGTCGACTTCGCACGCCCCGATACCAGGGCCGGCAACGGTCCGGATCAGCGCCCCTCGGTCCCTTTGTGGCAAGGCGCATGTGGGCGTCAGGCGCGGGAGCCGTCCGGCATCCGCGGCACAACCGAGAAACACAAGGAGAACGGCCATGGCCGTCGTCACGATGCGGGAGCTGCTGGAGAGCGGCGTCCACTTCGGTCACCAGACCCGTCGCTGGAACCCGAAGATGAAGCGCTTCATCTTCACCGAGCGCAACGGCATCTACATCATCGACCTGCTCCAGTCGCTGTCGTACATCGACCGCGCCTACGAGTTCGTCAAGGAGACCGTCGCCCACGGCGGCACGGTCATGTTCGTCGGCACGAAGAAGCAGGCGCAGGAGGCCATCGCCGAGCAGGCCACCCGCGTCGGCATGCCCTACGTCAACCAGCGCTGGCTGGGCGGCATGCTCACCAACTTCTCCACCGTCTACAAGCGTCTGCAGCGCCTCAAGGAGCTCGAGCAGATCGACTTCGAGGACGTCGCCGCTTCGGGTCTGACCAAGAAGGAGCTCCTGGTCCTCTCGCGTGAGAAGGCCAAGCTGGAGAAGACCCTCGGTGGTATCCGCGAGATGCAGAAGGTGCCCAGCGCCGTCTGGATCGTGGACACCAAGAAGGAGCACATCGCGGTCGGCGAGGCCCGGAAGCTCAACATCCCGGTCGTCGCCATCCTCGACACCAACTGCGACCCCGACGAGGTCGACTACAAGATCCCGGGCAACGACGACGCGATCCGCTCCGTCACCCTGCTCACCCGTGTGATCGCCGACGCCGTCGCCGAGGGCCTCATCGCCCGTTCCGGCGTGGCGACGGAGGGCAAGGGCGAGAAGGCCGCGGGCGAGCCGCTCGCCGAGTGGGAGCGCGACCTGCTCGAGGGTGAGAAGAAGGCCGAGGAGGCTCCGGCCGCGGAGGCTGCTGCCGAGGCTCCCGCCACGGAGGCGCCGGCTGCCGAGGCGCCGGCCGCTGAGGCTCCGGCCGCCGAGGGCGAGCAGGCCTGACCGTCCCGTCAGCGTTGACGGCGGGAGCGGTGCATGAAGACCGCTCCCGCCGTTCACCCGTAGGTCAGCGGAGTGTCGTAGATCTGCAGATGCATGCGGATCGCAGAACCCCGCAGATCTTCGATCTTCCAGACTTCGAGAAAGATTCACAGACTCATGGCGAACTACACCGCCGCCGACGTCAAGAAGCTCCGTGAGCTCACCGGCGCCGGCATGATGGACTGCAAGAAGGCGCTGGACGAGGCCGAGGGCAACGTCGAGAAGGCCGTCGAGGCGCTGCGCATCAAGGGCCAGAAGGGCGTCGCCAAGCGCGAGGGCCGCTCCGCCGAGAACGGCGCCGTGGTCTCCATCATCGCCGACGACAACTCCTCCGGCGTTCTCGTCGAGCTGAAGTGCGAGACGGACTTCGTCGCCAAGGGCGAGAAGTTCCAGGCCGTGGCCCAGGCCATCGCCGAGCACGTCGCCAAGACCTCCCCGGCCGACCTGGAGGCCCTGCTCGCCTCCGAGATCGAGCCCGGCAAGACCGTCCAGGCGTTCGTGGACGAGGCCAACGCCAACCTCGGTGAGAAGATCGTCCTGGACCGCTTCGCGCAGTTCTCCGACGGCTTCGTGACCGTGTACATGCACCGCACGATGCCCGACCTGCCGCCGCAGATCGGTGTCCTCGTCGAGTTCGACAAGCCGAACGCCGAGGTCGCCAAGGGCATCGCCCAGCACATCGCCGCCTTCGCGCCGAAGTACCTCTCCAAGGAGGACGTCCCGGCCGAGGTCGTCGAGACCGAGCGCCGTATCGCCGAGGAGACCACCCGCGCCGAGGGCAAGCCCGAGGCCGCGATCGGCAAGATCGTCGAGGGGCGCCTGAACGGCTTCTTCAAGGACGCCACGCTGCTCGGTCAGCCGTACGCGCTCGACAACAAGAAGTCGGTCCAGAAGGTCCTGGACGAGGCCGGTGTCACCCTGAAGCGCTTCACGCGCATCAAGGTCGGCATCTGAGTCCGTACAGCGACGGGTACCCGATCCCGATAGGGTCGGGTGCAGTCGTCCGTGTCGCTCGCGCAGGCCGCCCCGCCCGCGCGTGTGGCGGACGACAGCAGATCTGACGAGGAGGCCATTGCCGCGTATGGGATGCAAACCCACCACCGGCAATGGCCTTCTTCGTATGTGCACCACGAGGAGATCCCCATGACCACCAGCGTCGAGAAGAGCGACGACGGCAAAGTACGCGGCCGGTTTCTGCTGAAGCTGTCCGGAGAGGCCTTCTCAGGCGGCGGGGGCCTGGGCGTCGACCCGGACGTGGTGCACGCCATCGCCCGCGAGATCGCAGCCGTCGTGCGCGACGGCGCGCAGATCGCGGTCGTCATCGGCGGCGGCAACTTCTTCCGCGGCGCCGAACTCCAGCAGCGCGGCATGGACCGGGCCCGCTCCGACTACATGGGCATGCTCGGCACCGTGATGAACTGCCTCGCCCTCCAGGACTTCCTGGAGAAGGAGGGCATCCAGTGCCGGGTGCAGACCGCCATCACCATGGGGCAGGTCGCCGAGCCGTACATCCCGCTGCGTGCCGTACGGCATCTGGAGAAGGGCCGTGTGGTCATCTTCGGCGCCGGTATGGGCATGCCGTACTTCTCCACCGACACCACCGCCGCCCAGCGTGCCCTGGAGATCGACGCCGAGGCCCTGCTGATGGGCAAGAACGGTGTGGACGGCGTCTACGACTCCGACCCGAAGGCCAACCCGGACGCCGTCAAGTTCGACTCCCTCGGCTACGGCGAGGTCATCACGCGGGACCTGAAGGTCGCCGACGCCACTGCCATCACGCTGTGCCGCGACAACAAGCTTCCGATCGTGGTCTTCGAGCTTCTGAAGGAGGGCAATATCGCCCGCGCCGTCAAGGGTGAGAAGATCGGCACGCTGGTGGGTGACCAAGCCGGCCGGGACTGACCGGTGCCTCCGTCGCGGGAGGACACCTGTCCGAGGGACGGAGGGAACGGACCCTGGCCAGGGGATGGACAATGACCTGCCGGTCGGGAACCGTGCAGGAAGAAGACGCGACGCAGCCGGCCGCCGGCCCCGACGAGGAACCGCAGCCGGGCCTACTCAAGACACGCAGGAGCAAGTGGTGATCGAAGAGACCCTCCTCGAGGCCGAGGAGAAGATGGAGAAGGCCGTCGTGGTCGCCAAGGAGGACTTCGCCGCGATCCGCACCGGCCGTGCGCACCCGGCGATGTTCAACAAGATCGTGGCCGACTACTACGGCGCGCCGACGCCGATCAACCAGCTGGCTTCGTTCTCCGTGCCGGAGCCGCGCATGGCGGTCGTGACCCCGTTCGACAAGAGCGCGCTGCGCAATATCGAGCAGGCGATCCGCGACTCCGACCTCGGCGTCAACCCGAGCAACGACGGCAACATCATCCGGGTGGTGTTCCCCGAGCTCACCGAGGAGCGCCGCCGCGAGTACATCAAGGTCGCCAAGGGCAAGGGCGAGGACGCCAAGGTGTCCATCCGCTCCGTCCGCCGCAAGGCCAAGGACGCCATCGACAAGCTGATCAAGGACGGCGAGATCGGCGAGGACGAGGGCCGCCGTGCGGAGAAGGAGCTCGACGACACCACGCACAAGTACGTCGCTCAGGTGGACGAGCTCCTCAAGCACAAGGAAGCTGAGCTGCTCGAGGTCTGATGAACGACTCTTCCTGGGGAGCGCCGTCGCACGCCGGGTACTGGGCGCCGTCCGACGGGGGACCGGTCCCGGGGGCCGCCCCGGCGGGTCCCACGTACGATGCGCACAACGCGCAGCAGACTCGCCCCATGCCCATCGTGCCCGACGTGTCCGCCCACGGCGGAGACCAGGACGACGACCGGGGGGCCGCTCGGCTGGGTGGCCCCTTGTTCCGAGACGAGAGCCCGACGGCGCAGCCCCATCCGGCGATGCCGCAGAATCCGGAGCCCATGCACGACGCCCCACAGCCGGCGCCCGCACCGCAGAAGAAGAGCGCGGGCCGCGACCTGGGCGCCGCGATAGGGGTCGGAGTCGGACTCGGCGCGGTGATCGTCGCGTCTCTGTTCATCGTCAAGGCGGTGTTCGTCGGGGTCGTCGCGGTCGCCGTCGTGGTGGGCCTGTGGGAGCTGACCAAACGGCTCGACGAGCGCAAGGGCATCAAGGCGCCGATCGTGCCGCTCGCGGTGGGTGGCGCGGCGATGGTCGTCGCCGGGTATGTGCGTGGGGCCGAGGGCGCCTGGGTGGCGATGGCGCTCACCGCGCTCGCGGTGCTGGTCTGGCGGATGACGGAACCGCCGGAGGGTTATCTCAAGGACGTCACGGCGGGGGTCTTCGCGGCCTTCTACGTGCCGTTCCTCGCGACGTTCGTCGCGATGATGCTGACGGCCGAGGACGGTCCGCGCCGGGTCTTCATGTTCCTGCTGCTGACGGTCGTCAGCGACACGGGTGCGTACGCCGTCGGCTGGCGCTTCGGCCGGCACAAGCTCGCCCCGCGCATCAGCCCCGGCAAGACCCGTGAGGGGCTGCTCGGCGCGGTCAGCTTCGCCATGGTGGCGGGTGCGTTGTGCATGCAGTTCCTGATCGACGACGGCATGTGGTGGCAGGGTCTGCTGCTCGGCCTCGCGGTCGCGGCGAGTGCCACGCTGGGCGACCTCGGCGAGTCGATGATCAAGCGGGACCTCGGCATCAAGGACATGGGCACGCTGCTGCCGGGCCACGGCGGCATCATGGACCGACTGGACTCGCTGTTGCCGACGGCTCCGGTGGTGTGGCTGTTGCTGGTGCTGTTCGTGGGGTCCGGCTGACCGCCGTCCCCTCATGCGGAGGCCCGCTGCCCTCGTGGGTGGCGGGCCGTTTCCGTACCTCGGGTGGTCGCCGGCGCGGGGAGGGTTGCGTGGTGTCGATACCGTTTGCCGGCATGAGCGGCAGAGCCGAGCCCCGGACGCGGCCGTGCCGTTGGTGCGGTACGCCGGTCCCGCAGCCGCGCCGGTGGTGGCGCAGACGGCGATACTGCAGTAAGGCACACCGTCGCAGGTACCGCGCTGTTGCGGCGATCGCGCGGTTCCTCGACAGCCTGTAGGCCGCTCTACGCCGGGGAAATCGCTTCCCCAGTCGATCTGCGACACTGGTACAGCCATGCCTAAGCCCGGAGAACTCACTTTCGTCGCCCCGCGCGGAGCCAAGAAGCCGCCGCGGCACCTTGCCGATCTCACGCCTGCCGAGCGCAGGGAAGCCGTGACCGAGATCGGCGAGAAGCCGTTTCGTGCCAAGCAGCTCTCGCAGCACTACTTCGCGCGGTACGCGCACGACCCGGAGCAGTGGACCGACATCCCGGCCGGGTCCCGCGGGAAGCTGCGGGAAGCGTTGCTGCCCGAGCTGATGACGGTCGTACGGCATCTGTCGACCGATGCCGACACCACCCGCAAGACGCTGTGGCGGCTGTTCGACGGGACGCTCGTCGAGTCGGTGCTGATGCGGTACCCGGACCGGGTGACCATGTGCATCAGCTCGCAGGCCGGCTGCGGGATGAACTGCCCGTTCTGTGCGACCGGGCAGGCGGGGCTGGACCGGAATCTGTCCACCGCCGAGATCGTGCACCAGATCGTGGACGGGATGCGGGCGCTGCGGGACGGCGAGATTCCCGGCGGTCCCGCGCGGCTGTCGAACATCGTCTTCATGGGCATGGGCGAGCCCCTCGCCAACTACAAGCGCGTCGTCGGCGCGATCCGCGCCCTCACCGACCCCGAGCCGGACGGGCTCGGGCTGTCGCAGCGCGGGATCACCGTGTCGACCGTCGGACTGGTGCCGGCGATCCACCGCTTCGCCGACGAGGGCTTCAAGTGCCGACTGGCCATCTCGCTGCACGCCCCCGACGACGAGCTGCGTGACACCCTCGTCCCCGTCAACACGCGGTGGAAGGTGCGGGAAGTCCTCGACGCCGGGTGGGAGTACGCGGCCAAGTCGGGGCGACGGCTGTCCATCGAGTACGCGCTCATCCGGGACATCAACGACCAGGCCTGGCGCGGTGACCGGCTCGGCCGGCTGCTCAAGGGCAGGCCCGTGCACGTGAATCTGATCCCGCTGAACCCGACGCCGGGCTCGAAGTGGACGGCCTCACGGCCGGAGGACGAGAAGGCGTTCGTCGAGGCCATCGCCGCGCACGGCGTGCCGGTGACCGTCCGGGACACCCGAGGTCAGGAGATCGACGGGGCGTGTGGTCAGCTGGCGGCCACCGAGCGGTAGTCTGACGCCGTACACATCTTCATATTCCGACAGGGGAGCGCCACAGCGCTGAGAGTGCGGGACAGTCCGCAGACCCTCTGAACCTCGCCCAGGTCATTCTGGGTAGGGAGATCGGTCGTCACTCAAGCTGTTGCGCCCTGCCCGGGAGCCGTCCGAAGGTCCCCGGGCAGGGCCGCGTCTCTTCCTGGTCAGCCAGGAGGAAATCGGTGAGCAACACCAGGAAGTTCACAGCCGTGGTCGTCGGGCTGGGCCTCGTCACGCTGTCCGCGTGCGGGTCCTCCGAGTCCGGCAGCGGGGGCTCCGGGGACTCCAAGACGGTCACCCTCGTCAGCCACGACTCGTGGGCCGTGTCCAAGGGCGTGCTGGCGGACTTCGAGAAGCAGTCCGGCTACACGGTGAAGGTCCTCAAGGACGGCGACGCCGGACAGGCCGTCAACAAGGCGATCCTGACCAAGGACAACCCGCAGGGCGACGTCTTCTTCGGCGTCGACAACACACTGCTGTCCCGCGCCCTCGACAACGGCCTCTTCCAGCCGTACGAGGCCAAGGACGCCGACCTCGTCCTGCCCGAGTACCGGGTCGACCAGGACAAGCACCGGGTCACGCCCGTCGACACCGGAGACATCTGCGTCAACTACGACAAGGCCTACTTCACCGAACACAAGCTGGACCCGCCGCAGTCCTTCGACGACCTGACCAAGCCCGCGTACAAGAACCTCCTGGTCACCGAGAACGCCGCCACCTCCTCGCCCGGCCTCGGCTTCCTGCTCGGTACCGCCGCGAAGTACGGCGACGGAGGGTGGCCGGACTACTGGAAGAAGCTCAAGGCCAACGGTGTGAAGGTCGTCGACGGCTGGGAGCAGGCGTACTACGAGGAGTTCTCGGGTTCCTCGAGCGGCCGGAAGGCCGGCGGCGACCGGCCGCTCGTCGTGTCGTACGCCTCCTCCCCGCCCGCCGAGGTCGTCTTCGCCGACCCGAAGCCGAAGACCGCGCCGACCGGGGTCGCGACCGGTACCTGCTTCCGGCAGATCGAGTACGCGGGGCTGCTGAGCAACGCGCGGAACACCGAGGGCGGCAAGGCGCTGCTCGACTTCCTGCTCACCAAGGAGTTCCAGGACGACATGCCGCTCAACATGTTCGTCTACCCCGTGCGGGAGGCCGCCCAGGTGCCGGAGGAGTTCGTGAAGTACGGGCCGCAGGCCGAGGATCCGCAGACCATGGACCCGGCCGAGATCGCCGCCAACCGCGACCAGTGGGTCAAGTCGTGGACCTCGCTCGTACTGAAGTAGCCCCGAGGAAGCGCGTCACGAAGGGCGGCGCGGCACGCCTCGGGCTCATCGCACTGCCCGTCGCGTTCTTCGCCGTCTTCTTCGCCTACCCCGTGGCAGCGATCGTCGCCCGCGGGCTGAAGGCCGACGGGGGCTGGCAGCTCGGCAGGATCGCGGACGTCCTCACACAGTCGGACATCCGCCATGTGCTGTGGTTCACCACCTGGCAGGCGCTCGCCTCGACCGCGCTGACGCTGCTGGTCGCGCTGCCCGGTGCGTATGTCTTCGCCCGCTTCGACTTCCCCGGCAAGCACCTCCTGCGGGCCGTGGTGACCGTGCCGTTCGTGCTGCCCACGGTGGTCGTCGGGTCGGCGTTCCTCGCGCTGGTCGGGCGTGGCGGACTGCTCGACGAGCTGTGGGGCGTACGGCTGGACACCACCGTGTGGGCGATCCTGCTGGCGCATGTCTTCTTCAACTACGCCGTCGTCGTACGGACGGTCGGCGGGCTCTGGGCGCAACTGGACCCCCGGCAGGAGGAGGCCGCCCGGATGCTCGGTGCCTCGCGGCTCTCCGCCTGGCGCACCGTGACCCTGCCCGCGCTCGCGCCCGCCGTGGCCGCCGCCGCGCTGATGGTCTTCCTGTTCACCTTCACCTCCTTCGGTGTGGTGCAGATCCTGGGCGGGCCGACCTTCTCGACCCTGGAAGTGGAGATCTACCGGCAGACCTCGGAGATCTTCGATCTGTCGACGGCCGCCGTCCTCACGATCATCCAGTTCCTGGCGGTGGGCGCCATCCTCGCCGTGCACGCCTGGACCGTACGGCGACGGGAGACCGCCCTGCGCCTCGTGGACGCGTCCGTGACCGCGCGCAGGCCGCAGGGGGCGGGCCAGTGGGCGCTCCTTGCCGGTGTCCTCGCCTCCGTCGCCGGGCTGCTTCTGCTGCCGCTGGCCGTGCTGGTGCAGCGCTCGCTGGACGCGCCCGACTTCGCCTACTACCGGGCGCTGACCAGCGAGGACGGCGGGACCTTCCTCGTCCCGCCGATCGATGCGATCGGCAATTCGCTCACCTACGCCGTCGTCGCCACCGCCATCGCCGTGCTGATCGGCGGCCTGGCGGCCGGGGCGCTGACCCGGAGGGATGCCGGGCGGTTCGTGCGCGGGTTCGACGCGCTGCTGATGCTGCCGCTGGGCGTGTCCGCCGTGACCGTGGGCTTCGGGTTCCTCATCGCCCTCGACGAACCGCCGCTGGATCTGCGCAGTTCATGGATCCTGGTGCCGCTCGCGCAGGCGCTGGTCGGGGTCCCCTTCGTCGTACGGACCATGCTGCCCGTGCTGCGGGCCGTGGACGCGCGGCTGCGGGAGGCGGCGGCGGTGCTCGGGGCGTCGCCGTGGCGGGCATGGCGCGAGGTCGATCTGCCGATGGTGCGGCGGGCGCTGCTGGTCGCGGCCGGGTTCGCCTTCGCGGTGTCGCTCGGGGAGTTCGGCGCCACGGTCTTCATCGCGCGGCCGGACAACCCCACGCTGCCGGTCGCGGTGGCACGGCTGCTGGGGCGGCCCGGCGAGCTCAACTACGGGCAGGCGATGGCCCTTTCGACGATTCTCATGGTGGTGTGCGCGGTGGCGCTGCTGGTACTGGAGCGGTTGCGGACCGACCGGACGGGGGAGTTCTGATGCTGCTGAGCCTCGAGGGCGCGACCGTACGGTTCCGCGGGCGGGCCGCGCTCGACCGCGTCGACCTGGGCGTCACCGAGCACGAGGTCGTGTGCGTGCTCGGGCCGAGTGGCAGTGGCAAGTCGACGCTGCTGCGAGCGGTCGCCGGGCTGCAGCCGCTGGACGCCGGACGGGTGGTGCTCGACGGACGGAACCAGGCGGGCGTGCCCGCTCACAAGCGGGGCGTGGGGCTGATGTTCCAGGACCATCAGCTGTTCCCGCAACGGGACGTGGGCGGCAACGTGGCGTTCGGGCTGCGGATGCACGGGGCGTCGAAGCGGCAACAGGACGAGCACGTACGGGAGTTGCTGGAACTCGTCGGGCTGCCGGGTGCCGCGCGTCGGGCCGTCGCCGCGCTGTCCGGGGGTGAGCAGCAGCGGGTTGCGTTGGCCCGGGCGCTGGCGCCGCGGCCACGGCTGCTCATGCTGGACGAGCCGCTCGGCCAGCTGGACCGGTCGCTGCGGGAACGGTTGGTGGTCGAACTGCGGGAACTGTTCGGCCGGTTGGGGACGACCGTGCTCGCGGTGACGCACGACCAGGGCGAGGCCTTCGCGCTCGCCGACCGGGTGGTGGTGATGCGGGACGGGCGGATCGCGCAGTCCGGTACGCCGCTCGAGGTGTGGCAGCGGCCGGCGGACGAGTTCGTGGCCCGCTTCCTGGGCTTCGACAACGTGGTCGCGGCGACGGTGAGCGGACAGGTCGCGGACACACCGTGGGGCAAGCTGCCGGTGCCCGAGGGGGCGGCGCAGGGGGCGGGCACGGTCCTCGTACGGCCCGCCGGTGTGCGCCTCGTGCCGGCCGACGCCGGGCTGCGCTGCACGGTGGCCGCGCGCACGTTCAAGGGCACCCATGTCGCCGTACATCTGCAGCCCGAGGGCGCTCCGCGGCTTGAGGCGGCGTGTGCGCTGCGGGAGGCGCCGGAGGTGGGGGACGCGGTCGGGGTCGAGTTCGACGTGGCCGAAATCGTCGTGCTCCCGTGATCGACCGCACCGTAGGGTGCCGCCCATGACGCACCTCGCACACGACCGGTACTGCGACGAAATCGCCCACCAGATGCGGTTGCTGAGGTCCGTGGTGACCCTCGGAGCCGATCTGTCCGCCACCGTGCCGACCTGCCCCGACTGGTCCCTGGAGCAGCTCGTACGGCATGTGGGCCGCTCCCTGCGCTGGGTGGAGCTGCTGGTGCGCACCCGGTCCGCGGAGGATGTCCCGGAGGATCAGGTACCGGGTGGCGAAGGGCCGAAGACCGAGGGGGACGTGGCCGCGCTGGACGCCTGGCTGGCCGAGAGCGGCGACATGCTCGTCGGCACCCTGCGGGAGGCCGGGCCGGACGCCGAGGTGTGGGGCTGGGCCGGGATCCTCGACGCCGGCTTCTGGGCCCGTCGGATGACCCACGAGGTCACCGTCCACCGTGCCGACGCCACACTCGCCGCGAAACTGCCGTACGACGTCGCGCCCGACGTGGCCGTGGACGCGATCGACGAGTGGCTGCAGATCGTCGAGTTCGTCCAGCGGACGGCTCCGCACGACTCGGCACGGGAGTTGCGTGGCCCGGGCCGGAGCATCCATCTGCACGCCACGGACACCGAGCCTCGGCTGAACGCCGAGTGGTTGATCGAGCTCACCGAGGACGGGCTCGCCTGGCGGCGCGGACACGAGAAGGCGACGGTCGCGCTGCGCGGCCCGCTCACCTCCGTACTGCTCGCCTTCTACCGTCGGCTGCCGCTGGACAGCCCCGAGGTGGAGGTGCTGGGGGAGCGGGAGTTGCTGGAGTTCTGGCTGGAGCGGGCGACGTTCGGCTGAGACACGTGCGGCCCGCCCCGGGAACGGGACGGGCCACAGCCGGTCGGGCCGGACGGAGGATCAGCGGTCGCTGCTCGCCCCGCGGCGGCGCATGCCGAAGAACACCGCACCGCCGCCGACGGCGACCAGGGCGGCCGCGATGCCGGCGATCAGACCGGTGTTGGAGCCGGCGCCGGTCTCGGCGAGGTTGGAGTCACCGGCACCGGCCGCGGGCGACGGAGCGTTGCTCGCGGTGTCCGCGGGCGCGCTGCTGCCGTCTTCCGAGGCCGACGGGGTCGGGGTGTCGGACTCGGCCGGCGCCGACTCCGACGGCGTCTCGGACGCGGTCGGGGTGGGGCTCGGGCTCTCCTCGGTCGTGCAGGCGGTGGCCGGGGTGACCAGGTTCGGCTTGATGTCCTCGTCGACCTGGTTGCCGGCCTTGACGTGGATGCGGTACGTCGCGCCCGGCTTCCAGTCCTCGGCGAAGGTGATCGTGACACCTTCGCGGGAGCCCTTGACCACCTGCTTGCCGACGAGCCGCTCGTCGGCCCCGTTGTTCTCGAGGTAGACGGAGACGGTCGCCGGGGTGCCGGCCGGGTCCTTGTCGGTGACCGTGATGACGCCCTTGGTGCCGTCGCACTCGGCCGCGGCCGAGAACTCACTGATGTGGCAGGCGAGCGCGTTGCCCGCGGCGCCGAGCGCGAGCGCGGCAGAGGCGGAGACGACTCCGAGGATGCGCACGGAACGGCGCGCGTTACGGCGAGTTATGGACACGTTTGTCCTTCATGGGATGCGCGTAATGCGGGGGGTTTGAGGGGGAGATGAGGCGACAGCGTTTGTCGATGCTCACCACCCCCAGGAGACTCACAGGTTTATAAGCGCTCCATAAGGAGTGTCAATCCGTCTGCACCTCATGACGGTTGGCTTTGCCCGCTTATTAACCGCCGAGACGTTTCAACGCCGCCGGAGCCTCCTCGATCCCGTCGACCAGGGCGATCCGGTCCTCCATCGAACGCTCCCGCGCGAGCGCCCGGAGCAGCGGCCAGGTCGGCAGTTTCTCCGTCCAGTGAGCGCGGTTCACCAGGACCATGGGGGTGGGTTCGCCGCGGGACTCGTAGTAGTTGGGGGTGGCGTTGTCGAATATCTCCTGCACGGTGCCGGCGGCGCCCGGCAGGAAGACCACGCCCGCAGTGCAGCGGGCCAGCAGGCCGTCCTCGCGGGTCGCGTTGGCGAAGTACTTGGCGATGTGCGCGGCGAACGGGTTCGGCGGCTCGTGGCCGTAGAACCAGGTGGGGATGCCGACGGAGGGGCCGCCGTCCGGCCAGCGGCCGCGCACCTCGAAGGCGGCGCATGCCCAGTCGGTGATCGACGGGGTGAACTTCGGTGCTTTGGCGAGGAGTCGGAGGGCGTCCGTGAGCATCTCGTCGCCGTACGGAGCGGCGTACGCGCCGAGGTTCGCCGCCTCCATCGCGCCGGGGCCGCCGCCGGTCGCGACGGTGAAGCCCGCGCGGGCCAGCTCCCGTCCGAGGCGGGCCGCGCCCGCGTAGTCCTCCGTGCCGCGAGCCATCGCGTGACCGCCCATGACGCCCACCACGCGGGCGCCGACGAGGAGTTCGTCCAGCGCGTCGGAGACGGCGTCGTCGTGGACCGCGCGCAGCATGGACGCGAAGACGTCGCCGTCCGCCTTCGTCTCCTGGAGCCAGGCGTACGACAGGGCGTCCGGCGTGGCCTCGTAGCCCTGGTCGAGCGAGTCGAACAGTTCGTCGGGGGTGTAGACGAAGCCGCGGTACGGGTCGAAGGGGAGGTCCGGGGCGGGCGGGAAGACCAGGGCGCCGGCGGCGCGCACCCGGGTAGCCGCCGACTCGTCCATCGGACAGCCGAGGAAGACGGCGCCCTTGGTGTCGACGGACAGCAGTGCGTCCATACGGTCCGTCAGGTCGACGGCCTGGACGCGGAAGTGGGCGAGGGTCCCCTGCTCGGCGACGACCTCGTCGAACTCGGCGAGGGACTCTATCTCGCGGTCGTGGGAAGCGGTGTGGGGCGCGTGGGCGGGTGGTGTCGGCACCCGCCCATGCTAGGCATGCCTGCGGCTCAGCCCTCGACGGCCGCCGGGTCCATCCACATGACCTCCCAGGTGTGGCCGTCCAGGTCGTCGAAGGCGCGGCCGTACATGAAGCCGTGGTCCTGGACCTGTTCCGACGCCGTGCCGCCCGCCGCCACCGCCTTCTCGACCAGCTCGTCGACCTTCTCGCGGCTCTCGGCGCTCAGACAGATCAGCACCTCGCTGGTCCTCGTGGCGTCCGCGATCTCCTTCTTCGTGAACGTCGCGTAGAACGGCTTGGTGAGCAGCATCGCGACGATCGTGTCGCTGATCACGACGGATGCCGCGTTCTCGTCGCTGAACTGCGGGTTGAGCGTGTAGCCGAGCTCCGTGAAGAACTTCTTCGAGGCGTCGAGGTCGTTCACGGGCAGGTTCACGAAGATCATCTGCTGGTACATGTGTGGTCTCTCCCATCGGGCTTGTGCCGTTCGGTGGGGTAGACCCGAGGGCCGTCGGAAACTCATCGGCGGTCGGAGAATTTTTTCCGTACGAGCTTCAGCGGGCCAGTGGCCGGGCCGCGAGCTCGGCGACGAACACGGCCAGCGGGCCGAACACCGTGAGGAGGGCGCCGGCGCGGAGGGCGGCGGCGCCGCGCAGCATCGTGGCCGGGGCGCCGAGGCGCAGCAGGGCGGCGGTGGTGTCGGCGCGGGCGTGCTTGGCCTCGACGGCGGCGGTGAGCAGGGTGGCGAGTGTGCAGCCCGCGACGAGGAGGACGCCGAGGGTCGTCAGCGGGCCGAAGGCCGGGCCGTCCGGGTCCTGCAGGGTGGCCACGGCGTACGCGGCGGACCCGGCCGCGCAGACGACGCCGACGGGGCGGCCGATGCGGGTGGCTTCCTCCATGAGGACGCGGCCGGCGAGGAGGCGCACGGCGCCGGGGCGGGCTGCCTGGAGGAGGTGGCCGCAGAGGTGGGTGAGGCCTGGGCCGGCCAGGGTCAGGCCCAGGGCGGCCAGGGCCCAGCCGAGGAGCAGGCCCAGGGGGCCGCTGGGTGGGCTGCCGGGCATGGAGAGGCCGGTGGTGCTGGTGTGGGCGGCGTAGGCCTCTGCGGCCAGGCCGGCGGCGAGGGTGGCGATTCCCCAGGGGAGGGTGGCGGTGGGGTGGGGTGGGGTGCGGGTGGGGGTGGGTGCGGGCGGGGCGCCGGGGGTGTCAGGCGCCCAGTGTGCGGCTGAGGGGTCGGTCGCGCTGCCCGGCGCTTGCGGGATGCCTCCCCCGGAGGGGGGACCCCCGGCGCCCACCCGTGCTGCCCGCGCGGCACGACTGCCCGCGGTGGGGCGGGATGGGCGGGGTGAGCGGGGTGAGCGGGACGGGCGCCGCGGCTCTCGGGGGCGTAGGACCAGGGCGACCGACAGGGACGCGGCTGCGGGGACGAGGGCGAGGAGGGTCAGGGCTGCGGGGAGGGGGAGCGGGGTGCCCGCGGCGAGGAACTCGGTCGCCGCTCCGTCGAAGGGCATGCCCGTGAGGTCGCCGCGCAGGTGGAGGAAGAACAGCAGGGCCAGCATCGAGCCGAGGGCCGTGGACAGGGCCGTCGTCGTGGCCGAGAAGGCCATCTGGCGGGCCGGGCCGAGGCCGATCGCCGAGAGGCCGTCGCGCGGCCGGGTGCAGGGATCGGTGCGGGCGACGGCCACGGCGAAGTGGACCGTGGCGGCCGCCGGCACCGCACACCAGGCCAGACGGAGGACGGATGCGGCCGGCGTGTCCGGGTGGCTCATCGCGTGGCCGAGGGTGCACAGCAGGAGGAAACCGGTCCCGGCCGACGCCGCAGCCACCAGGAGACGGCGCAGCTGGACGGCCGGGTGGGCGCGGCGGGTCAGACGGAGAGCGAGCACGCGGCCCGGCCTTCCGTCTCGGGGACGGGCGGCAGGTGCACGGTGTTCACGCGCCGCCCGTCGAGCAGGGAGACCGTGCGGTCGGCGAGCGCGGCGGTTTCCGGGTCGTGGGTGGCCAGGACCACGGTGATGCCGTGCGAGCGGGCCGCCGTGGTGAGCGTACGCAGCACGTGCCCGCGGTCGGCGCGGTGCAGCGGGGCGGTGGGCTCGTCGGCGAACAGGACCGTCGGGGAGGGGGCCAGCGCACGGGCGATGCAGACCCGCTGCCGCTCGGCCTGGCGCAGTTGGTGCAGGCGCCTGCGGGCGCTGTCGCCGACATCGAGACGCTCCAGCCACTCCAGGGCGATCTTCTTGGCACGTCGGCGGCTGGTGCCGCGCAGCATCAGGGGGAGCGCGGCGTTCTCCCAGACGTTCAGCTCGGGGACGAGGACGGGGGCCGGGTCGATCCAGCCGAAGCGGTCGCGACGCATCCGTTCCCGGGCGAGGGGGCCCATCCTGTGCACAGGGATGCTGTTGAACCACACCTCGCCGCTCCCGGCCCGCAGCAGTCCGGACAGGCAGCCCAGAAGCGTGCTCTTGCCGCTGCCGCGCGGGCCGCTGACGGCGAGGATCTCGCCCTCCTGGACGCCGAGCGAGACGCCTTGCAGCGCAGGGGAGCCGTCGTGGTGCTGGAAGTGCAGGGCGCGTGCCCAGAGCACGTCGTTGTCCGGCGGGGCCACCATGGGCGTACTCCTCAGTTGATCCGCTTTCCTGTGCCAAGTCCCCCAAGCGGGGGAACGAAGGCAGGGCCGATCGGTCACTGGCACGCTAGGTACTCAAAGGAGCCGGGCCGGACAGCACACAGCCCCGGGCCGCCGTTTCTCACTCGAACGGACGGCACCGGGACTGTAGTTGATCACAGCGTCAGTTGATCAGAGCTTTGTCCACGCCTCCGTCAGCGTCGCGCGCAGGATCTGCTCGATCTCGTCGAACGTCTCCTGGTCGGAGATCAGCGGCGGGGCGAGCTGGACGACCGGGTCACCGCGGTCGTCGGCACGGCAGTACAGGCCGTTGTCGAAGAGGGCCTTGGAGAGGAAGCCGTACAGGACGCGCTCGGTCTCCTCCTCGTTGAAGGACTCCTTGGTCGCCTTGTCCTTGACCAGTTCGATGCCGTAGAAGAAGCCGTTGCCGCGGACGTCGCCGACGATCGGCAGGTCGTGCAGCTTCTCCAGGGTGGCGCGGAACGCGCCCTCGTTGTCGAGCACGTGCTGGGTGAGGTTCTCGCGCTCGAACAGGTCGAGGTTGGCGAGGCCCACGGCCGCGGAGACCGGGTGGCCGCCGAAGGTGTAGCCGTGCAGGAAGGTGTTGTCGCCCTTGTAGAACGGCTCGGCCAGGCGGTCGGAGATGATGCAGGCGCCGATCGGGGAGTAGCCCGAGGTCATGCCCTTGGCGCAGGTGATCATGTCCGGGACGTAGTCGAACTTGTCGCAGGCGAACATCGTGCCCAGACGGCCGAAGGCGCAGATGACCTCGTCCGACACCAGCAGCACGTCGTACTTGTCGCAGATCTCGCGGACCCGCTGGAAGTAGCCGGGCGGCGGCGGGAAGCAGCCGCCGGCGTTCTGCACCGGCTCCAGGAAGACGGCCGCGACCGTGTCCGGGCCCTCGAAGAGGATCTGCTGCTCGATCTGGTCGGCGGCCCAGCGGCCGAAGGCCTCGGGGTCGTCGCCGAAGATCGGGGCGCGGTAGATGTTGGTGTTCGGGACCTTGTGCGCGCCCGGCACGAGCGGCTCGAAGGGGGCCTTCAGGGCCGGCAGACCGGTGATGGACAGGGCGCCCTGCGGGGTGCCGTGGTAGGCGACCGCGCGGGATATCACCTTGTGCTTGGTGGGCTTGCCGGTGAGCTTGAAGTACTGCTTGGCGAGCTTCCAGGCGGTCTCGACCGCCTCGCCGCCGCCGGTGGTGAAGAAGACCTTGTTGAGGTCGCCCGGCGCGTGGTGGGCCAGGCGCTCGGCCAGCTCCACGGCCTTGGGGTGGGCGTAGGACCACACCGGGAAGAACGCCAGCTCCTGCGCCTGCTTGAAGGCGGTCTCGGCGAGCTCGACCCGGCCGTGACCGGCCTGGACCACGAACAGACCCGCGAGACCGTCGAGGTAGCGCTTGCCCTTGTCGTCGTAGATGTAGGTGCCCTCGCCCCGGACGATGGTGGGAACGGGGGAGTTCTCGTACGAGGACATGCGGGTGAAGTGCATCCACAGGTGGTCGTACGCGGAGCGGCTGAGGTCCTTGGTACTCACGGTTATCGGGTTCCCCACATATAGGTCTGCTTCTTGAGCTTGAGGTAGACGAAGCTCTCGGTGGAGCGCACTCCGGGGATGGCCCGGATGCGTTTGTTGATGACGTCCAGCAGGTGGTCGTCGTCCTCGCAGACGATCTCCACCATCAGGTCGAAGGAGCCTGCGGTCATCACCACGTACTCGCATTCGGACATGGAGGTCAGTGCGTCGGCGACGGACTCCACATCACCTTCCACGTGAATGCCGACCATCGCCTGCCGGCGGAAGCCCACGGTGAGCGGGTCCGTGACGGCGACGATCTGCATCACGCCCTGGTCGAGCAGCTTCTGCACGCGCTGGCGCACGGCCGCTTCGGAGAGGCCCACGGCCTTGCCGATGGCGGCGTACGGCCGGCGGCCGTCCTCCTGGAGCTGTTCGATGATGGCGAGGGAGACGGCATCCAGCTGCGGATTGCCGTTCCGGGGGTCGCGAGAGGACTCGCGGATGTCCCGGGAGGTCCTCTGGTCTGCGCTTCGACTGGCCACGAGCTCACTCTGCACGAGGTCTCGTCGGTTTCGCAAGGCTGGATCGATGAAATTCGTTGTTTACGAGTTCGAGACTTGCGGATTTCGCAGATCTGGCGCGTCGGGGGGTGTTGAAACCGTGGGCTTACGGATTAGGGTGGGTGTCTCAGTGATTGGACACCCGAACTTGGAGGGCCGGCAGTGAGCACCGAGCTGCGTCGTCTGCGCAACTACATCGACGGAGAGTTCCGGGACGCCGCCGACGGACGGACCACCGAGGTGGTGAACCCCGCGACCGGCGAGGCGTACGCCACCGCGCCGCTGTCCGGACAGGCCGACGTCGACGCCGCGATGGCGGCGGCCGCCGCCGCGTTCCCGGGGTGGCGGGACACCACCCCCGCCGAGCGGCAGAAGGCTCTCCTGAAGATCGCGGACGCGTTCGAGGAGCGCGCCGAGGAACTGATCGCGGCCGAGGTGGAGAACACGGGCAAGCCCGTCGGGCTGACCCGCTCCGAGGAGATCCCGCCGATGGTCGACCAGATCCGCTTCTTCGCGGGCGCGGCCCGGATGCTGGAGGGCCGCTCGGCCGGTGAGTACATGGACGGGATGACCTCGATCATCCGCCGTGAGCCGGTCGGCGTCTGCGCGCAGGTCGCGCCGTGGAACTACCCGATGATGATGGCCGTGTGGAAGTTCGCCCCGGCGATCGCCGCGGGCAACACGGTGGTGCTGAAACCCTCGGACACCACCCCCGCGTCGACGGTCCTGATCGCGGAGATCCTCGGCTCGATCCTGCCCAAGGGCGTCTTCAACGTCATCTGCGGCGACCGCGACACCGGCCGCATGATGGTCGAGCACCCGACCCCGGCGATGGCCTCCATCACCGGTTCCGTGCGCGCGGGCATGTCCGTCGCCGAGTCGGCCGCCAAGGACGTCAAGCGGGTCCACCTGGAGCTGGGCGGCAAGGCGCCGGTCGTCGTCTTCGAGGACACCGACATCGCCAAGGCCGTCGAGGACATCTCCGTGGCGGGCTTCTTCAACGCCGGGCAGGACTGTACGGCCGCCACCCGTGTCCTCGTCCACGAGGCGATCCACGACGAGTTCGTGCAGGCCCTCGCCAAGGCCGCCGCCGACACCAAGACCGGACAGCCGGACGACGAGGACGTGCTGTACGGCCCGCTGAACAACCCCAACCAGCTCAAGCAGGTCGCCGGCTTCATCGAGCGGCTGCCCGCCCACGCCAAGGTCGAGGCCGGTGGTCACCAGGTCGGCGACAAGGGCTACTTCTACGCCCCGACCGTCGTCTCGGGCCTCAAGCAGGACGACGAGATCATCCAGAACGAGGTCTTCGGCCCGGTCATCACCGTCCAGTCCTTCACCGACGAGGACCAGGCCACCGAGTGGGCGAACGGCGTCGAGTACGCCCTCGCCTCCTCCGTCTGGACCAAGGACCACGGCCGCGCGATGCGCATGTCCAAGAAGCTCGACTTCGGCTGCGTGTGGATCAACACGCACATCCCGCTGGTCGCCGAGATGCCGCACGGCGGCTTCAAGAAGTCCGGCTACGGCAAGGACCTCTCGGCGTACGGCTTCGACGACTACACGCGGATCAAGCACGTGATGACGTCGCTGGACGTGTAAGTCGCCGGTTGAACGTGGCCCCGGACGGAGGACGGACCGTCCGGGGCCGCGGTGTGTCCGGGGTGTTCCCCCACAGTGTTTTGAACATGTTCAATTCCAGGACTACGCTCCCCTCATGAGCGACAGAGCCGCCCTGCTGAAGGGCATCCGTGCCTGGCTGGTCTTCTTCATCGTCTGCCTGGTGCTCAGCGGCGCCACGGCCTTCCCTCTCGTCCACGAACTTCGCTGGGCCGAGGACCTGTTGCGCGCCCTGTCCGTGCCGGAGCATCTGCCCGGACTCATGGACTGGATCGAGCGTGTCCGACGCGGGCTCGACGCCGCCGACGCCGACTACCCGTTCCTGCTCTACGGCACGGACTGGCTGGCCTTCGCCCACCTCGTCATCGCGGTCGCCTTCTACGGCCCCTACCGCGACCCCGTCCGCAACATCTGGGTCGTCGAGTTCGGGATGATCGCCTGTGCGGGGATCATCCCGCTCGCCCTCATCTGCGGGCCGATCCGCGACATCCCCTTCTGGTGGTCGGTGATCGACATGTCGTTCGGCGTCTTCGGGGTGATCCCGCTGTACGTCGTACGGAAGAAGATCAAGCGGCTGGAGGCGCTGACCGCGCCTTGGGCACCTCCGGCCGCCGCCGTCGTCAGCGGTTGAACGCCGGGAAACCGAAGCGCTGGACGATGGCCAGGCCGTCGCCCTTCGCGTCGGTCGAGTTGACGGAGTAGACCAGCGTCCGGGACAGGTCACGGGTGGCCGCCACGACCGTGTGATAGCCGGGGCGGGATCCCGTCTTGCCCCAGATCTCCTGCCCGTTCAGCTCGAAGCGCTCCAGGCCCATGCCCATCGTCGCCCCCGGCAGGTCCGGGACCGTGAGCATCTGCGTCAGCTGCGGCTCGGGCACGACACGGCCGTGGAACAGGCCCACCAGCAGCCTTTCCAGGTCCGCCGTGGTCGAGATCATGTCGCCGACCGCCCAACGGTCGGACATGTTCCAGTCCGTCACGTCCACCAACTCTCCGTCGATCCAGTCGTACCCGCGGTTGTGCGGGCCGTGGACGCGGGGGTCCGGGCCGTCGGGGAAGGACGTGTGCCGCATGCCGAGCGGGCGGAAGATCCGTACGGCCGCCTGGTGGGCGTACGAGTCGCCGGTCACCTGCTCGATCAGCATGCCGAGCACGGTGTAGTGGATGTTGCCGTACCGCTGGTGCTCGCCGGGCGCGTGGTCGGGGTCGGGGCCCTTGGCGACCGACGCGGCCACCACCTCCTCGGGAGTCAGCGTCTCGAAGCGGTGCTCGTAGCCGTCGTCGACGTTCTCGCCGAGGGACGCCCCCGGCTGCAGCCCGCTCGTGAAGTTCAGCAACTGCCGTACGGTGACGGGCTCGAAGTCCTCCGTCAGCAGCCCCGGCAGATACTGCTGCACCGTGCCGTCGAGGGAGATCCGCCCCTCGGCGGCGAGTTGCAGCACGATCGCCGCTGTCACGATCTTCGTCGTCGAACCGGCCCGGAAGCGCGCTTTCTCGAGCGCCGGCGCCCCGGTTCTCATGTCACGCACCCCGGCCGCTCCGTGCCAGCTCCCCTTGCCGCCCACGCGGATCAGCGCGGCCGTCGCGTCCTTGTCGGGCAGTCCGGCGAGCGCGGCGCACAGCGCCTTGACGTCGGGACCGGCCGGATCGGCGGCCTCGATCGCCTGCGCGCTGCACGACGACGCGGGCCGCGCGGAGGCCGTACCGGCCAGCGGCAGTGCGGTCAGGGTCAGGGCGAGCGCGGAGGTGAGGAGGGCCGGGAGGGGGCGTACGGGCATCTGCTGCTCCTGAAGTCGGTGGGACGTCCGGTGGAATGTCCGTGATCATCGTCGGGCCGTACGGCCCCGGCCGGATCGTCGGTGAGGAGGGCCTGCGACCCTGGGGAAGCCCGGAGCAACTGCCCTGCAAAAACCGGGTGTTGTAAGGGGTCGCCCCTACGGGTCCCGGTCGGCGACGCTCCCCGCCGTCCGTCACCGAAAGCCGCCCGTCGCCGAAAAAGTGTTATCCGCCCCCGCTTCACCGCGTCTCCACTCGCGTCCCTCATCCCCCACACCTGGGAGCCGCCCCCATGTCCCGCCCGTACCCGAAGTGGAATGTGACCTCCGGCATAGCCAAAAGTGCTGGTCAGGCTGAGAAGGTGCGTACAGGCGGCAAGTGAGCCGGAAGAGGACGTACGTGGACGAGGGAGCCGGCAGGCAGTGGCGCTCCACCATCGCGGCGGCGCAGGCCGGTGACCGGCATGCGCTGGACGAGCTGGTCGAGGGCTGGCTGCCGCTGGTCTACAACGTGGTCGGGCGGGCCCTGAACGGCCATGCCGACGTCGACGACGTCGTCCAGGAGACCATGCTGCGCGCCGTCGACAACCTCGGTTCGCTGCGGGACCCGGACAGCTTCCGCTCCTGGCTCGTCGCCATCGCCATGCGGCAGATACGGGACCGGGCCCGCCGTAAGCAGCCCGCTCTCCTCGACGAGTCGGCCGCGCACGAAGCCACCGACTTCGCCGAACTCACCGTGCTGCGGCTGCAGTTGGAGGGGCAGCGGCGTGAGGTCGCCGAGGCGGTGCGCTGGCTGGACGACGAGGACCGGCAACTGCTGTCGCTCTGGTGGCTGGAGGTCGCGGGCGAGCTGACCCGGCGCGAACTGGCCGCGGCGGCCGGGATCAGCCGGCAGCACGCCGCGGTGCGTGTCCAGCGGGTGAAGGAGCGGCTGGAGACCGCGCGCGGCATCGTACGGGCGCTCGACGGCGCCTGCCCCGGCCTGCGCGAGCTGACCACCCGCTGGAACGGCCGTCCCGACTCGGTCTGGCGCAAACGGCTGGCCCGGCACATCAGGGGCTGCGGCTACTGCGGCGACACCCGCGAGTCCGTCGTACCGGCGGAGCGGCTCCTCGTCGGCATCGCGCTCGTCCCGATCCCGGTCGGCTTCACGCTGTCGCTGGCCCTCGGCGGCAAGACGGCGGTCGCGGCCACGGCCACGGCGACCTCCGTCGGCTGGTCCGCGAAGGTGATGGCCGCGATCACCCAGCCCGCCGTTGCGGTGACGGCCGGCGCGACGATCGTCGCGGGCGGCGCGTACGTCGTCACCCAGACCCCGGACGCCCCGCCGCGTGCGGTCGCCCCGACGGCGTCGAGCACGGCCCGACCGTCGTCGTCCCCGGTCCCTTCCGTGACCCCGTCGGCCACGCCTTCACCGTCGCCGTCGGTGACGCAGCGGAAGGCCGAGCTGTACGGCACGGTCGTCGACGCCGTCGACCGGGCCCCGGACCCGAACGCCCGCCCCGCGGCCCTGCCGCACCGCCCCGAGTCCGGCATCACCAGCACCTGGGGTGCGAGGGCCGTCATGCAGCACCGCGGCGAGAGCGTGACGCTCAGCGGGCAGGGCTATGTCCTGGTGCGCTGGCAGATCGCGCCGCACGACCGGCCAGGCGGGCTGACCATGCCGACCTGGACCGGCCTGAAGGGCAAGATCTTCCATGTTGCCTCCGGTGGCGGCCGCCGCATGGACGACGTCACCGGGGAGGCCGCCGACGGCGGCCCCGTCACCGGCATGGGCGGCCCGGACACCGGCTACACCGTCCTGCCCGACGGCACCCAGCAGATGTGGCAGAACGAGTACTTCTACGTCGACGGCACCGTCACCCTCAACCAGAACGAGCGCGGCGCCTCCTACGGCCTGACCGTCTTCCCGTCGAGCTGGAACGCCGTGCACGAGGACATCAACTCCGGGCCTCCCGAGGGCGCGAAGCGCTACGGCCTCGTCCGCGACACGGGCAAGGACGACACCCCCGTACCGCAGTACGTCACCCGCACGACCCCGGCCGACCCGGCGACGGTCCCGCAACGGTCCCGCGTGTAGCGCGGGTCAACGGAACGGGCGCAGTGCGCACAGGGCGTCGATGCGGTTCGTGGTGATCGAGTCGACGCCCATGCCGAGGAGCCGGCGCATGGCGCGTCGGGTGTCGGGGGTCCAGACGGACAGCAGGTAGCCGTCGCGGTGGACGCGTGCGGCGAGGTCACGACCGACCAGTGAGAACCGGTAGTTGAGCCAGCGCGGGCGTACCGCGTCCAGCAGCGCGGGGCGCGGCGGGGCCAGCGTCGTCCAGGTCAGGGCGATCTCGGCGGCCGGGTCGGCGGCGCGCACGGCCAGCATGGCGGAGGGGCCCGCGCAGTAGTACACGCGGTCCTGGGCCCCGCAGTCGCGCACGACGTCCACGACCCGGCGCGCCGCCCGCACATCGGGCGTGCCCGGCAGGTCGAGCATCACCCGGCTTCCGTCGGTCGCCGTGAGCGCCTGGGCGAGCGTCGGCACCGCGCCGTCGGTGAGCCCGTGCACCTCGTCCGCCGACAGCGACAGCAGCGGCCGGTCGTGCTCCCACAGCCGCTTCAGCGTCTCGTCGTGCAGCAGCACGGGGACGCCGTCCCGGGTGAGCCGTACGTCGATCTCGACGGCGTCCGCGCCCAGTTCGAGCGCGGTGCGCAGTGAGTCGACCGTGTTCTCGGGGTGGTGGTAGGGGGCGCCGCGGTGGGCCACGGCGGTCACGTTCGGCATGAGGTCGATTCCGGTGGTGGTCAGGACGCGAGCCAGGCCGAGGTGTAGGTGTCGATCTCGGCCGCCAGGCTCGCCTTGCCGGCCTCGTCCAGGAAGGACGCCTCGACCGCGTTCTTCGCGAGGTCGGCGAGACCCCGCTCGTCGAGGTCGAGGAGCCGGGCGGCCACGGCGTACTCGCTGTTGAGGTCGGTGCCGAACATCGGCGGATCGTCCGAGTTGATCGTGACGAGGACGCCGGCGCGGGTGAACTCCTTGATCGGGTGCTCGTCGAGGGTGCGGACCGCGCGCGTGGCGATGTTGGAGGTCGGGCACACCTCCAGCGGGATCCGGTGCTCGGCGAGGTGCGCCAGCAGCTTCGGGTCCTGTGCGGAGCTGGTGCCGTGCCCGATGCGCTCGGCGCGCAGGTGGGTGAGGGCGTCCCAGACCGTCTGCGGGCCGGTCGTCTCGCCGGCGTGCGGCACCGAGCGCAGCCCGGCGGCGACGGCCCGGTCGAAGTACGGCTTGAACTGCGGCCGGGGTACGCCGATCTCGGGTCCGCCGAGTCCGAACGACACCAGTCCCTCGGGGCGCACCTTGTCGTCGGTGGCGAGCCGTGTGGTCTCCTCGGCGGCCTCGAGACCTGCCTCGCCGGGGATGTCGAAGCACCAGCGCAGTACGGTCCCGAAGTCGGCCTCGGCCGCCTTGCGGGCGTCCTCGATCGCTTCCATGAAGGCCTGCTCCTCGATGCCGCGCCGGGTGGAGGAGAAGGGAGTGATGGTCAGCTCGGCGTACCGCACCTGCTGCCGGGCCAGGTCCCGGGCCACCTCGTACGTCAGCAGCCGGACGTCCTCCGGGGTGCGGATCAGGTCGACGACGGACAGGTACACCTCGATGAAGTGCGCGAAGTCCGTGAACGTGAAGTAGTCGGCCAGGGCCTCGGGGTCGGTGGGCACCTTGGAGTCGGGGTGACGGGCGGCCAGTTCGGCGACGATCCGGGGAGAGGCGGAGCCGACGTGGTGCACGTGCAGTTCGGCCTTGGGCAGTCCGGCGATGAAGGCGTGCGGGTCGCGGACGCCGGGTACGGCGGATACGGCGGCGTGGTCGGTCAAGGTTCCTCCCCGGGAACGGCGTCCCCGGCCGCGGGTGGCGGCGGGACGCGGGTGATCGGCTGATCGGTGACTCGGGGATCATCGTATGCCGGGCCCACACGGCAGATGCCAGGGCCGTAGCATGCTTCACGGCACGCACGACAGAGGGGACCCCCGCGCATGTCCGACGACAGGCAGCCGCCGACAGCGCCGGAGGTCGGCGCCGCGCCCGCGTCGGCGGGGCGGGACGACGGCGTATCCGGTGCGGCGGCGAGCGGTGGGGCCCCGAGTGGTGCCGTGCCCGGCAGTGCGGCCGCCAGTGGTGCGGTCCCGGGTGGTGCGGTCGCGGACGGCCCGGCGCCCGGCGGTGCAGTGCCCGGTGATGCGGTACCCCGCGACCCGTGGGCGCCGCCGCAGCGGTCGGCGTACGACGGGACGCCCGAGGTCGTGTTGGACAGCGGCGCCATTCCGGAGGTCCAGCAGGACCGGGACACGGCGTTCGGCATATCGCAGGTCGGCGAGACGGTGCCCCTCGTGCCGTCGGACGGGGAGGCCTCGCCATCGCCGCGGACCCCGCACGATGCGGACGCGGCCCGGCAGGGCACGCCGCCGCAGGTCCCCCTCGACAAGCACCCCGCCGCAGCTCCCAGCCCTGAGCCGACCCCCTGGGCACCCCCGGCGAACGACGTCATGGGCGGCCCCGGCGACACGATCGCGTCGAGCGGACCCGTCACCCCGGCCGGCCCCTCCGTCCACGACCAGCAGACGATCACGTCCCTGCCCGCCGCGGACAGCCCCCCGGCAGCCCAGGCCCCGCAGGGATGGGCAGCACCGACCGCCCCGTCGACGGGCGCACCCCAGCAGGCGTGGGCCGCCCCGACCGTGCCGCCCAGCTCAGGCGGCCCGCACGATGCGTTCCCGCCGTCGGCCCCCACCGCCGGCAACCCGTTCGCCGCGCCCACCGCAGGTGTCCTGCACCCCCAGGACGGCGCCGTCCCCCCTCCGCCCATAGCCCCCGACGGCCCCGGCCAGGTTCCGTACGGCTACCCCGGCGGCCACGGCTACCCGGGCGGGCCCGGCTACGGCGGTCCGCCCACGCACGGCGCCCAGGGTTACTACGGTTGGCCCGGTGCACAGGCGATGCCCAGCAACGGGCTCGGCACGGCCGGGCTCGTGGTCGGCATCGTGGCCGCCGCCGGCTTCTGTCTGTGGCCGGTGGCGATCATCCTGGGCATCCTGGGCGTGATCTTCGGAGCGGTCGGCCGCAGCAGGGCGAACCGCGGCGAGGCCACCAATCCCGGCCAGGCCCTGGCCGGGATCATCTGCGGCACCGTGGGCATCCTCCTCGGCGCCGGCTTCGGCATCCTGGTGCTCATGACCCCGTAGGGCTACGACCAGTTACGACCCGGCGCTGCCCGCAGCGCTCCGCAGCCTCTCCCGCGCCTCCATCAACGCGAACCCCAGGAGATTCGGCCCCCGCCACCGCTCCGGATCCGACGCGGCCTCGTCGTCCGCGGCGAGCCCGATGCCCCAGATCCGGTCCACGGGGCTCGCCTCCACCAGTATTCGCTCCCCGGTGTTCAGCAGGTACTCCCGCAGCTCCGCATGCGCGCCGAACTTGTGCACGCTCCCCTCGACCACGATCCCGAAGCGCTCGCGCTCCCATATCGACCCGTCGAAACCGCGCACGAGCCGCCCCGCCTTCTTCGCCTGCGCGGGATGCGCAACCGCCAGCACCCGGCGCTCCGCCTCCGCGTCCTCGAACAGCCGCGCCTTGGCGGCCATCATCCAGTGCTCCGCCGTCGCGTACTCCACGCCGTCCACCGTGAACGGCGACGGCCACCACTGGCTCAGACAGCTCGGACCCACCCGCCCGTCCGACCGTGGCCGGTGCCCCCAGAAGTGCAGATACTTGATGTGCGCCCCCGCGCGGACCTCCCTGACCAGGGCGTCCACGGAATCGATCTTCCCCGTGATCCTCTCCATGCATGCGAGTCTGGCAGGCACCACTGACAGTCCGTCCCTCCTTTTCCATGCCGACTCGACACCTGGTCGACAGATTCCGTCGCGTAACCAAAAGGAAACAACGGAATCACTTGTTGGACGCCCATGGCTCTGTCAGGATCGGCACTCAAATCGAGCTGGAGCTACGCCACCCACCCCGTGAGCAGCGGGGCGACGGCGGAGGAGAGCGACATGCACAAGCCGGGCAGGATCACCCCGGAACGATTCCCCGCCCAGGACCTTTTCGCGGACGGCGCGCAGTACATCGCCGGCCGCCTGACGAAGGGCACGTCCGGTCGTACGCACACGGTCGTCGACCCGGCCACGGGTGAGGACGTGTACACCTACGAGCTGGCCGGCCCGGACGATGTGGACGCGGCCGTCGCCGCCGCGCGCGATGCCTTCCCCGGCTGGTCCGGCGCGACCCCTGGCGAACGTTCCGACGCGCTGCACCGCTTCGCGGCGGTACTCGCCGACCGCGCAGAGGACTTGGCCCGCGCCGAGTCCCTGCAGTGCGGCAAGCCGCTGAAGCTGACCCGGGAGTTCGACGTGCCGGGCACGATCGACAACACCGCCTTCTTCGCGGGTGCCGCACGGCACCTCCAGGGGCAGTCCGCCGGCGAGTACTCCGGCGACCACACCTCGTACGTCCGCCGCGAGCCCATCGGTGTCGTCGGCTCCGTCGCGCCCTGGAACTACCCCCTCCAGATGGCCGCGTGGAAGATCCTCCCGGCGATCGCCGCGGGCAACACGATCGTGCTGAAGCCCGCCGAGCTCACCCCGCTGACCTCCCTCCTCTTCGCCCAGGCCGCCACCGACGCCGGAATCCCCGACGGTGTCATCAACATCGTCACCGGCACCGGCAAGGAGGCCGGCGAGCACCTGGTCGGCCACCCCGACGTGGCCATGACCTCCTTCACCGGCTCCACGGCCGTCGGCAAGCGGGTCGCCGAGATCGCCACCGCCACCGTCAAACGGCTCCACCTGGAGCTGGGCGGCAAGGCACCCTTCGTGGTCTTCGACGACGCCGACCTGGAGGCGGCCGTCCACGGCGCGGTCGCGGGCGCCCTCATCAACACCGGGCAGGACTGCACTGCCGCCACGCGCGCGTACGTACAGAGGCCGCTCTACGAGGCGTTCGTCGAGAAGACCGCCGAACTGATGGAAACCGTCCGGCTGGGCGACCCCTTCGCCCCGGGCACCGACCTGGGCCCCCTCGTCTCCCACGCCCAACGCGACCGCGTCGCCGGGTTCGTGGAGCGGGCACGTGCCTACGCGCGCGTGGTGACGGGCGGCGAGGTACTACAGGGGGACCTCGAGGACGGCGCGTACTATCGCCCCACCCTCGTCGCGGACGCGCCCCAGGACAGCGAGATCGTCCAGTCCGAGATCTTCGGACCGGTCCTCGTCGTCCTGCCGTTCGACACCGACGACGAAGGCATCCGGCTCGCCAACGACACCCCGTACGGGCTGGCCGCGTCCGCCTGGAGCCGGGACGTCTACCGGGCGGGCCGCGCCACCCGCGAGATCAAGGCGGGCTGTGTGTGGATCAACGATCACATCCCGATCATCAGCGAGATGCCGCACGGCGGGTACCGGCAGTCCGGCTTCGGCAAGGACATGTCCGCGTACTCGTTCGAGGAGTACACCCAGATCAAGCACGTCATGTTCGACAACACGGCGGTGGCCCGCAAGGACTGGCACCGCACGATCTTCGGGGACCGATAGCCACAACAGGCCGCCTGACCCGCGGCCGCCGACCCTCCCGAAAGGGCACCACGCGCATGGAGCAGTACGAGCCCGACCGCCTGTCCGCGGCCCAAGCGGCCGCCATACGGCGCAGCCTGCGCAGCGGCAGGGCCTCCCTCACCCGCCGTTCCCTGCTGCGCGCCTCCGCCGGCGGCGCGCTCGCGGTCGGCGGCCTCGGGGCGCTGAGCGCCTGCGGCATCCCCCCGGCGGCGAAGACGTCGGGCGTGTCGTCCGAGGACCACTCGGCGAAGGAGAAGACCGTCAACTTCTCCAACTGGACCGAGTACATGGACGTCGACGAGAGCGAGAAGCGCCACCCGACGCTCGACGAGTTCAAGCGGCGTACCGGTATCACGGTCAAGTACACCGAGGACATCAACGACAACGTCGAGTTCTTCGGCAAGATAAAGCCGCAGCTCGCGGCCGGCCAGGACACCGGCCGCGACCTGATCTGCGTGACCGACTGGCTCGCCGCGCGCCTCATCCGCTTCGGGTGGGTCCAGAAACTGGACCCGTCCAACCTGCCGCACGCGTTCGCCAACCTGTCCCAGCAGTTCCGCAGCCCCGACTGGGACCCGGGACGGGCGTACTCGTACCCCTGGACCGGCATCTCCACGGTCATCGCCTACAACAAGAAGGCGCTGGACGGCGTCGAGGTGAAGTCGGTCTCCGACCTGCTCGACAATCCCAAGCTCAAGGGCCGCGTCGGCTTCCTGTCCGAGATGCGCGACAGCGTCGGGATGACGCTGCTCGACATGGGCAAGGACCCGGGCAAGTTCACCGACGACGACTTCGACGCGGCGATCGCCCGCCTCCAGAAGGCCGTCGACAAGGGTCAGATCCGCCGCTTCACCGGCAACGACTACACCTCGGACCTCACCAAGGGCGACTTCGCGGCCTGTCTCGCCTGGGCCGGTGACGTCGTCCAGCTCAAGGCCGACAGCCCGGACGTCGACTTCCTCATCCCGGACAGCGGATACATGACGTCGACGGACAACCTGCTGGTGCCCAACAAGGCCCGGCACAAGACCAACGCCGAACGTCTCATCGACTACTACTTCGAGCCCAAGCCGGCCGCGCAGCTCGCCGCGTACATCAACTACGTGTGCCCGGTCGACGGGGTGAAGGCGGAACTCGCCAAGATCGACGAGGACGCGGCGAACAACCCGCTGATCCTCCCCGACAAGGAGATGGCCGCCAAGTCTCGCGCCTTCCGCTCCCTCAGCTCGAAGGAAGAGACGGCCTACGAAGAGAAGTTCGCGAAGCTCACAGGGGCGTGACGACGATGACGACGACCAACAGCAGCGGCGACGTCCGCCTCTCCGGAATCAGCAAGACCTACGGCTCCTTCACCGCCGTACACCCACTGGACCTGACCGTGCCGCAGGGCTCCTTCTTCGCCCTGCTCGGCGCGTCCGGCTGCGGCAAGACCACCACCCTGCGCATGATCGCGGGCCTGGAGGAGCCGACGTCGGGCACCGTCTCGCTCGGCGACCAGGACGTGACCCGTCTGCCGCCGTACAAGCGGCCGGTGAACACGGTCTTCCAGTCCTACGCCCTCTTCCCGCACCTCGACATCTTCGAGAACGTCGCCTTCGGCCTGCGCCGGCGCGGCATCAAGTCGGTGAAGAAGCAGGTCGAGGAGATGCTCGACCTGGTCCAGCTGGGCGAGCAGGCCCGCAAGAAGCCGCACCAGCTCTCCGGCGGCCAGCAGCAGCGCGTGGCCGTAGCCCGGGCGCTGATCAACCATCCCGAGGTGCTGCTCCTCGACGAGCCCCTCGGCGCCCTCGACCTGAAGCTGCGCCGCCAGATGCAGCTGGAGCTCAAGCGCATCCAGACCGAGGTCGGCATCACCTTCGTCCATGTCACGCACGACCAGGAGGAGGCCATGACGATGGCCGACACGGTCGCCGTGATGAACGCGGGCCGCGTCGAGCAACTCGGCGCCCCCGCCGACCTGTACGAGAACCCGCGGACGACGTTCGTCGCCAACTTCCTCGGCACCTCCAACCTGATCGAGGCCGAGGTCGACACCAGGAGCGGTGCGGAGATCGTCCTCAAGGCGGGCGGCGGCAAGCTCACCCTGCCGTCGGAGCGCTGCTCGGCGCCCACCACGACCGGCGGCAAGGTGCTGGTCGGCGTACGCCCCGAGAAGATCTCCCTCACGCACGCCGACGACGCCGGCGAGATCCCGGACGGCCGCAACCGCGTCACCGGCAGGATCGCCGACGCCAGCTTCACAGGCGTCTCCACGCAGTACGTCATCGACAGCCCCGCCGGCGCCGAACTCGCCGTCTACGTCCAGAACGTCGACCGCGACACACGCCTCGCCCCCGGCGCCGAGGTCGTCCTGCACTGGAGCCCGGCGCACACCTTCGGCCTGGACGCGTCCCAGGACATCGAGGCGGGCGTCGAGAAGGTCGAGGAGGAGACCTCCTGATGGCCGCTGTCACCGAAGCGCCGCCTCTGGCGCCCGTTCCGGCGAAGAAGCCGCCACGCAAGAGGGGCCGCTGGACGCCGTACCTGCTCCTGCTGCCCGGCATCCTCTGGCTGCTGGTCTTCTTCGCGCTGCCGATGGTCTACCAGGCCTCCACGTCCGTGCAGACGGGCTCCCTGGAGGAGGGCTACGAGGTCACCTGGCACTTCGCCACCTACTGGAACGCGCTGTCCGAGTACTGGCCGCAGTTCCTGCGCTCGGTCCTCTACGCCGGCACCGCCACGATCCTGTGTCTGCTGCTGGGCTATCCGCTGGCGTACCTGATCGCGTTCCGCGCGGGCCGCTGGCGGAACCTGATCATGATCCTGGTGATCGCGCCGTTCTTCACCAGCTTCCTGATCCGTACGCTCGCCTGGAAGACGATCCTCGCCGACGGCGGCCCCGTCGTCGGCGCCCTGAACTCCCTGCACGTCCTGGACGTCACCAGCTGGCTCGGTATCACCGCAGGCGACCGGGTGCTGGCCACCCCGCTGGCGGTGGTGTGCGGTCTGACGTACAACTTCCTGCCGTTCATGATCCTGCCGCTCTACACCTCCCTGGAGCGCATCGACGGCCGGCTGCACGAGGCCGCGGGCGATCTGTACGCGCGCCCCTTCACGACCTTCCGCAAGGTCACCTTCCCGCTGTCGATGCCGGGCGTCGTCTCCGGCACCCTGCTGACGTTCATTCCGGCCACCGGTGACTACGTGAATGCCGATCTGCTCGGCTCCACCGACACCCGCATGATCGGAAACGTCATCCAGTCGCAGTTCCTGCGGATTCTGGACTATCCGACGGCGGCGGCCCTCTCCTTCATCCTGATGTTCGCGATCCTCATCATGGTCACGCTCTACATCCGCAAGTCGGGGACGGAGGACCTGGTTTAAATGGCCTTCGTCAACTGGCTCAAGCGCCATCTCGTCGTCATCGTGGGACTGTTCACGCTCGGATATCTCCTGCTTCCGAACGTCGTCGTCACGGTGTTCTCCTTCAACAACCCGAAGGGCCGTTTCAACTACGAGTGGCAGGAGTTCTCCACGGACGCCTGGACCGATCCGTGCGGGGTCGCCGACCTGTGCGGCTCGCTGTCGCTCAGCCTCCAGATCGCGCTCTGGGCGACACTGGGGGCGACCCTCCTGGGCGCGATGATCGCCTTCGCACTGGTGCGGTACCGCTTCCGCGCGCGCGGGGCCGTCAACTCGCTGATCTTCCTGCCCATGGCGATGCCCGAGGTCGTCATGGCGGCCTCGCTGCTCACCCTCTTCCTCAACATGGGTGTTCAGTTGGGATTCTGGACGATCCTGATCGCCCACATCATGTTCTGCCTCAGCTTCGTCGTGACGGCCGTCAAGGCACGGGTGATGTCGATGGACCCGAGGCTGGAGGAGGCCGCCCGGGATCTGTACGCCGGCCCCCTTCAGACCTTCCTCCGGATCACCCTGCCGATCGCGGCACCCGGAATCGCCGCGGGCGCACTGCTCGCCTTCGCGCTCTCCTTCGACGATTTCATCATCACCAATTTCAACGCGGGCTCGACCGTCACCTTCCCCATGTTCGTATGGGGCTCCGCGCAGCGCGGAACGCCCGTTCAGATCAATGTCATCGGTACGGCCATGTTCCTCATCGCCGTACTGCTCGTACTGGCCTCCATGGTCATCAGCAGCCGGCGCGCCAGGCAAAAGGCATAAACCCTGTAGGGAGTTGAAATCATGGCCCCAAGCGCCATGAGCCCCAGAAACAACTGGACGAAGTCCCTTTCCGAAGCCCAGCCGGTCGCGTACTGGCTGGACGACCCCGGCAGGCCCCACCCCGAGCCCGCGCTCACCGGCGCCGAGACCTGCGACCTGCTGGTCGTCGGCGGTGGATACAGCGGACTGTGGACCGCTCTGGGCGCCAAGGAGCGCGACCCGCAGCGGGACGTGATCCTGCTGGAAGGCCGTGAGGTGGGCTGGGCCGCCTCCGGCCGCAACGGCGGCTTCTGCGCCGCCTCCCTCACCCACGGCCTGCCCAACGGCCTCACCCGCTGGCCCGACGAGATCCACAAGCTTCAGCAGCTGGGCGCCCGCAACCTCGACGAGATCGAGGCGGCGGTCGCCCGGCACGGAATCGACTGCGACTTCGAGCGCACCGGCGAGATCGACGTGGCGACCGAGACGTACCAGGCGTGGGAACTGCGCGACTGGTACGAGGAGATGGAGCGCAGGGGCCTCGCCGAGGACGTGGAGTTCCTGGACGCCGAAGCGGTGCGGGAACAAGTCGACTCACCGACCTTCCAGGCCGGCCTGTGGGACCGCCGCGGCGTGGCCATGCTCCACCCCGCCAAGCTCGCCTGGGGCCTGAAGCGGGCCTGCCGTGACCTCGGCGTACGCATCTACGAGCACACTCCCGCCCTCACCCTGAAGCCGTACGGCGCCGGCATGGCCGTACGCACCCCCTACGGCGAGGTCCGCGCCCGCAGGGTCGCTCTCGGCACGAACATCTTCCCCAGCCTGGTCAGACGGCTGCGGTCGTACACCGTCCCCGTCTACGACTACGCGCTGATGACCGAGCCGCTCACCGCCGGACACCTCGCGTCGATCGGCTGGAAGAACCGGCAGGGCCTCGGCGATTCGGCGAACCAGTTCCACTACTTCCGCCTCTCCGCCGACAACCGCATCCTCTGGGGCGGCTACGACGCCATCTACCCGTACGGCGGCCGGGTGCGCGCCGAGTACGACGACCGCCCGGAGACGTACGCCAAGCTCGCCGGACACTTCTTCACCTGCTTCCCGCAGCTGGAGGGCGTCCGCTTCACCCACGCCTGGGGCGGCGCGATCGACACCTGCTCGCGCTTCTCGGCGTTCTTCGGCACCGCGCACGGCGGGAAGGTCGCGTACGCGGCGGGCTACACGGGCCTCGGTGTGGGCGCCACCCGCTTCGGTGCCGATGTGATGCTGGACCTGCTGGCGGGGGAGCGCACGGAGCGCACCGAGCTGGAAATGGTGCGCAGGAAGCCCCTCCCCTTCCCGCCGGAGCCCTTCGCATGGACCGGTATCGCCCTCACCAAGTGGTCGCTGGCGAGGGCGGACGCCCACGGCGGCCGGCGCAACCTGTGGCTGCGGGCGATGGACCGGCTGGGCCTGGGCTTCGACAGCTGACCTGTGCTCCGGTTCGCCCTCAACCAGGAGTTCCAGCGGACGTTCGACGGCTGCTTCGGCCGACGAACATCACGAACCCGCCGATCAGCAGCGCACCGAGGCACCAACTGGCCACGACGTCCAGTGGCCAGTGGTAGCCGCGCCGGACCAGCCCGTAGCCGACGCCGAGATTGACGGCGAGGCAGCAGAGCACGAGCGCACGTCTGACGTACGTGCCGTGCAGCCGGGGGAGGAGGAGCAGGGCCGCACAGCCGTACGCGACGACTGCGGTCGCGGTGTGACCGGAGGGGTAGTAGCCGGTGCCGGGCGGGACGACCAGGGTGCCCGGGCGGTCGGTCAGCTCCTTGAGCGGGACGACGAACGCCGGGACGAGCGCCATGAGGACGGCGGCTGCGACGCCCGGCAACCACCAGCGCTCCGTCCCCGCCCCCCGCGCCCGCCAGGCGGCGTACACCCCGGCGATCGCGAGAACGGGCACGGCCACCTGCACATTGCCCAGATCGGCGAGGAGTTCGGAGCACCGGTCGGGCTGGACGAGCACCCGACTGAGCCGCTCGTCCAGTCCCACCAACGGCCCGTCGGCGACGACCTGCCAGGTGATCAGCGCGAAGAGCACGACGGGCAGGGCGAGCAGCAGAAGAACAGAGAGCACGGGGAACAGCTTCGCAGGGGGGCCGATCGGATTCAGGAACCGCCGCCCGCCCAGTAGGAGGCGCCGGCTGTCCAGACCACTGGCGTCAGCCGCTCCCCACCCCGGACACGCCGAAGGGCCGGCGCAAAGGGGGGGTGTGCGCCGGCCCTTCAGGGGCGTACCGCTCCCAGGCGGCCGTCCGGACCGGAACGTCGCGCGCCCCGGGGGGTCTGGGGCGGGCGACTGTCCGATCGGTGAGGAGATCCGGAGCCTTCAGGCACCGGTTGTGTGCGCGAGGGCACGACCAGGTCGAAGCTGGGGATGCCCCGGCCTGATGTCACCCACAGTCCCCTGTGGGCGGGGTGTATCTCTCATCTGGGTAGAACCTACGACAGGGGGTGCTGGTGCGACAGACGGAATCCCGTCCCGCCATCCACCTCGCACACGTTCTTCACACGCTCTGCCGTGGGGCCTGTCTTCCGGATCGTCCCTGGACCCCGGCGCCGGAATCGCGCCGGGGCGGAGGGCTCAGATGCGGGCGAAGGCCTGCTCGATGATGTCGAGGCCCTCGTTCAGCAGGTCCTCGCCGATCACCAGCGGCGGCAGGAAGCGCAGCACGTTGCCGTAGGTGCCACAGGTCAGGACCAGCAGTCCCTCGGCGTGGCAGGCCTTGGCGAGCGCGGCGGTGGCCTCCGGGTTGGGCTCCTTGGTCGTACGGTCCTTGACCAGCTCGATGGCGATCATCGCGCCGCGGCCGCGGACGTCGCCGATGATGTCGAACTTCTCGGCCATGGCGGTGAGGCGGGCCTTCATGACGGCCTCGATGTTCTTCGCCCTGGCGTTGAGGTCGAGCTCCTTCATCGTCTCGATCGAGCCGAGTGCGCCGGCGCAGGCGACCGGGTTGCCGCCGTACGTACCACCCAGGCCGCCCGCGTGCGCGGCGTCCATGATCTCGGCGCGACCGGTGACGGCGGCCAGCGGCAGACCGCCCGCGATGCCCTTGGCGGTGGTGATCAGGTCCGGGACGATGCCCTCGTCCTCACAGGCGAACCACTGACCGGTGCGGCAGAACCCGGACTGGATCTCGTCGGCGACGAAGACGATGCCGTTGTCGGCGGCGAACTGGCGGATCGCGGGGAGGAAGCCCTTGGCCGGCTCGATGAAGCCGCCCTCGCCGAGCACCGGCTCGATGATGATCGCGGCGATGTTGTCCGCGCCGACCTGCTTGGACATCTGGTCGATGGCCTGTGCGGCGGCCTCCGGGCCGGCGTTCTCCGGGCCGGTCGGCCAGCGGTAGCCGTACGCCACCGGCACCCGGTAGACCTCGGGCGCGAACGGGCCGAAGCCGTGCTTGTACGGCATGTTCTTCGCGGTCAGCGCCATGGTGAGGTTCGTACGGCCGTGGTAGCCGTGGTCGAAGACGACGACGGCCTGGCGCTTGGTGTAGGCGCGCGCGATCTTGACGGCGTTCTCGACGGCCTCGGCGCCGCTGTTGAACAGCGCGGACTTCTTGGCGTGGTCACCGGGCGTCAGCTCGGCGAGGGCCTCGGCGACCTCGACGTACCCCTCGTACGGCGTGACCATGAAACAGGTGTGGGTGAAGTCGGCCAGCTGCGCGCTCGCCCGGCGTACGACGGCCTCGGCGGACGCGCCCACGGAGGTCACGGCGATGCCGGAACCGAAGTCGATCAGCCGGTTGCCGTCGACGTCCTCGATGATGCCGCCGCCCGCGCGCGCGGTGAACACCGGCAGCACGGAGCCCACACCCTGGGCGACCGCGGCGGTGCGGCGGGCCTGCAGTTCCTGCGACTTCGGGCCGGGGATGGCGGTGACGACGCGGCGCTCCTGCGGGATTGCGGTCATGAGGGCTCCCTGATGATCTTGCGTACCGGGCATTCCGGGTGAACCAGAAATTCCGGGTGGGGATTTTCGGACGCTTGCCTTCTTTCTTCGCAGGCTAGAGCCGCGGATCGGACCTGGGCATGCTCCATGTGGGCGTTGTCGCCGGAACGGGTTGTCCGTGGTGGACATGGCGCGGCGCGAACACATCACCGCAGGCCCGGCCGTGTAAGCGGTGAACTCCCCTTGGGAGGGCGTTAGATTGACTCGCTGATGGTGGACGGAGCGGCTGGTCAGGGGGCAGGAGCGATGGACAGCGACGGGACGCGGGACACACGGGGTACGCATGCGAACCCGGTGCCCCGGCCGGCGATGCCGCCGGATCCGCCAGCGGTACCGCCGCGGCCGGCACGCGCGCCGGCGCAGCCGGACGGGTCGGCCTTCCTCACATGGTTGCGCACCGCGCGGCCGGAGGCGGCGCCCGGAGTGTGGCGGTTCGGGCATCAACCCCGGCCGGAGGAGGAACCTGAGCAGATTCCGGCTCGACAGCTGTTGAGCGGGGCGTTGATCGCGTTTCTGGTCGGCTGGCTCATCTGGTCGCTGCTGTGGAACGGCTACCTCGGCGGCTGGTGGCTGCTGCCCCTTTACGCGATGATCCCCGACTCCTGGGCCGAGCCGCACAGCTTCGGCGCCGTCGTGGCCGTCTACGCGTACTACGTGATCATCGCGCTGATCATCATGACCGGCGTGGGCCGGCTCGGCCGGTGGAGCGAGATCTGGCGGCGCTACGGCCCGCCCGCCTGGCGCCGCACCCCCGACCTGGCGAGTCAGCGGCCGCCCACCCCCGAACAGGACCCCGCCGAGTGGCCCGCCCTGCGCGCCGCCGGTGCCGTCGACGCCGCCGACCGGCTCGCCGCCGACGCCCGCACGGGGCTGATGCGGGACGTCGACCACGCCCGGATCGCCCGCGCCTGGCAGGGCGTACGCAGTGGCCGGCACAGTCTCGCCACCTTCACCGGCGCGGTCCTCAAGGACGGCGCCGCCGCCTGCCTGCACCCCTCCGGCGAACGCGACCTGCCGACCCGGCTCGCCCGCCACGACCTGCTCACCGGCCAGGTCCGGCTGGGTACGACCGCCGACGACGCGCGCAACCCGTACGCCTACCGCGGCACCGGCCTCGCCCTCGGCCCCGACCTGCTCGGCACCTCACTTCTCGCCGTCGGCCCGGCCGGCTCCGGCAAGACCGGCACCGTCGTGCGCCCGCTCGCCGAGTCGCTGTGCCTGCAGGCGCTCGCCGGCCGGGCCGCCGTCGTCGTGGTCGGCGCGGCGGGCGCGGGGCTCGGTCCGGCCGAGGCGTACGACGTCGTCGTACGGATCGGGAACCCGGAGTCCGTGTACGACCTCGACCTGTACGGCGGCACCACCGACCCCGACGAGGCCGCGGCCGTGCTGGCCGAGGCGCTGGTCGGGGACCTCGCCGACCCGCACCCGGGCAGCGACAGCCGCCGCTCCACGACGGTCCTGGCACAGCTCCTCGGACCGTTCCGCGCGGTCCACGACCGCTTCCCCTCCGTACCCGAGCTGCGGCAGCTGCTCGACGGCGCGCCCGGACCGCTCGCCGCACTGCGTACCGCCCTCCAGGACGCCGGGCAGGAGTCGCTGCTGCGGGAACTCGACGCGCGGGAGCGGCAGATGGGCCACCCCGGCGATGTGGGCGGGGTGCTGGCCGACCGGGTGGCGCTGCTCGACCGGCCCGCCTTCGCGGGTTTCTTCGACACGTCCGGACAGTCGCGGCCGTTCTCGCTGAAGGCCCTCGACCACCCCGTGCGGGTGCGCATCGACCTGCCCGAACGGGGCCATGCGGACGCCTCGCGGATGCTGGCGCGGCTGGTGCTGGCGCAGTTCACGGCGAGCGTGCCCGCACGGGAGGACCGGTCGCTGTTCGCCTGCCTGATCCTGGACGACGCGACGGGTGTGGTCACGCCGGAGGCCGTACGGGGCATCCAGCGGCTGCGGTCGGCGGGCGCGGGCGCCGTACTGACCCTGCGCACCCTCGACGACGTACCGCGCCCGCTGCGCGGCCCCCTGCTCGGCGCCACCGGATGCCGGGTGGCGCTGTCCGGCCTCACTCCCTGGGACGGGCAGGACTTCGCCGAGGTGTGGGGCAAGGAGTGGACGGAGACGCGGGACGTCACCGACCGGCAGATCATCGCCGAGACGCCTGCGGGCAAGGCCGTGCACATGCTGCGCCGGGTCATCACCGGGAAGGCGCCGACCGCGCGGGCGGTCACCGTCCGCCAGGTCGAGCGGGAGCGGTGGTCGGCGTCCGAGCTCGCGCACGGGGTGCCGCCGGGGCATGCGGTGCTGTCGCTGACGAACGTGAAGGGGGAGCACGCGCCGCCGCTGCTGGTGGATCTGCGCGACTGAGGTTTTTCACGGGCAGCGGGACCGTACGGTGAGGCAGAATCGACACAGGTCGTTCATACGTGGCGGCCAAAAGATCACAATGATCATCCGATCTCCTGACCACAACCGCAGACCGACCTGAAGGCCCCATGCCCCCGACGCTCGCCTCCCTCGTCCACCACTCCGCGCTCAAACTCACCGTGCGGGCGGGCGAGGACCGCCTCGACGTGCCCGTCCGCTGGGCGCACTCCAGCGAGCTCGCCGACCCCGTCCCCTACATGGAGGGCGGGGAACTGCTGCTGATCACCGCGCTGAAGCTGGACGCGGAGGACCCGGAGACGATGCGCCGCTATGTGAAGCGGCTGGTCGGAGCGGGAGTCGTGGGGCTGGGCTTCGCCGTCGGGGTCAACTACGAGGAGACGCCCAAGGCCCTCGTCGACGCGGCGCAGGAGGAGGGGCTGCCGCTCCTCGAAGTCCCCCGCCGCACCCCCTTCCTCGCCATCACCAAGGCGGTGTCGGCCGCCATCGCCGCCGACCAGTACCGCTCGGTCACCGCGGGGTTCGCAGCCCAGCGGGAGCTCACCCGTCAGGCGCTCACCGACGGTCCGGAGGGGCTGCTCGCCGGGCTCGCCGCCCAGGTCGACGGGTGGGCGGCGCTGTTCGACGCCTCGGGTGCCGTCGTCGCCGCCGCGCCGGAGTGGGCCGCCCGCCGGGCCGCCCGCCTCGCCGCCGACGTGGAACGACTGCGCGAGCGCCCCGCGCCGGCGAGTGCCGTGGTCGGCGGACCCGAGCACGAGGACCGCGTCGAGCTGCACACCATCGGCACCGGCCGCCGCCCCCGCGCCGCCCTCGCCGTCGGCACGGCCGCCGCCCTCGGCACCGCCGAGCGCTACGCCCTCCACTCGGCCATCGCCCTGCTCACCCTGACCACCGAGCGCTCCCGTTCCCTGCAGGCCGCCGAGCAGCGGATCGGCGCGGCCGTGCTGCGCATGCTGCTCGCCGGGCAGCCGGACCACGCCCGTGGCGTCGCCGGTGACCTGTACGGCGGCCTCCTCGACGCCCCGTTCCGGATCGTCGTCGCCGAGTGCCCGTCCGGGCAGGCGGGCCTCGCCGGGATCGCCGAGGCCGTGGAGGCGGCCGCGGCCCGGTCGGGGGAGGCGGTGCTGGTCGTTCCCGAAACCGAGAGGGAGCGGCTGGTGGTGCTGGCCGCGGACGAGGGCGCGGCGGTCGCGGCCTGCGGGGAGTACGCGACGGGGCGGGAAGCGGCGCGGGCGGGGCAGGAACAGGCGGCGATGGAGGAGGACGACCTGGTCGTCGGCCTGTCGGCGCCGGCCGGACCGATCGCCGCGGCGGCCGCGTACAAGCAGGCCGAGCAGGCCCTGTCGGTGGCCCGCCGCCGGGGCCGGGTCCTCGTCGAGCACGAGCAGCTCGCGGCGGGCTCGGTCCTGCCGCTGCTCGCCGACGACGCGGTGCGCGCCTTCGCCGACGGTCTGCTCCGTGCCCTGCACGAGCACGACGCCACCGGCCGCGGCGATCTGGTCGCCTCCCTGCGGGCCTGGCTCTCCCGGCACGGCCAGTGGGACGCGGCCGCCGCCGACCTGGGCGTCCACCGGCACACCCTGCGCTACCGGATGCGGCGCGTGGAGGAGATCCTCGGCCGGTCCCTGGACGATCCGGACGTACGGATGGAGCTGTGGCTGGCACTGAAGGCGACGTCACCCGAATCCTCGTAGCCCCGGATCGGCCAAACCGGCGTACCCACCTCCACCACTGCTACGAATCGGACAAGCACCCCCGCGCCCGTGCCGCCCTACCGTGGACGACGACATACACGAGCACCACCAACCACCATCAACGCGGAAGGGCACGGGCCACATCATGACCTCCACCCACGCCTTCTGGCTCGCCGGCCGTCAGGCCACCGGCGAGGACAGCTTCGACGTCACCTCCCCGTGGGACGGCCGCATCGTCGGCAAGGTCAGCGTGCCGACCGCGGACCAGGTCGAGGAGGCCGTGGCCGCCGCGTACGCCGTACGGGACGCCTTCGCCGCCACCCCCGCCCACGTCCGCGCCGCCGCCCTCGACCATGTCAGCAAGCGACTGGTCGAGCGCACCGAGGAGATCGCCCGGCTGATCTCCGCCGAGAACGGCAAGCCGATGAAGTGGGCCCGCGGCGAGGTCGGCCGCGCCGTGTCGGTCTTCCGGTTCGCGGCCGAGGAGGCCCGCCGCTTCAACGGCGGCGAGGCGCAGCGCCTCGACACCGACGCCGGCGGCCAGGGCCGGCTCGCCCTCACCCGGCGCTTCCCGAAGGGTGTCGTGCTCGGCATCGCGCCGTTCAACTTCCCGCTCAACCTGTGCGCCCACAAGGTCGCCCCGGCCATCGCCGCCGGCGCGCCGATCATCCTGAAGCCGGCGCCCGCCACTCCGCTCTCCGGCCTGATCATCGGCGAGCTGCTCGCCGAGACCGACCTCCCGGCCGGCTCCTGGAGCATCCTGCCGGTTCCCAACGAGGCCATGCCCGCCCTGGTCCAGGACGAGCGCCTCCCGGTCATCTCCTTCACCGGTTCCGAGAAGGTCGGCTACGCGATCATGGACTCGGTGCCGCGCAAGCACTGCACCCTGGAGCTGGGCGGCAACGGTGCGGCCGTCGTCCTCGCCGACTACGCCTCCGACGAGGACCTCGACTGGGCGGCGAACCGCATCGCCACGTTCTCCAACTACCAGGGCGGCCAGTCCTGCATCTCGGTGCAGCGCGTGATCGCCGACGCGTCCGTCCACGACCGTCTGCTGCCGCGCATCGTCGCCGCGGTCGAGGCCCTGGTCACCGGCGACCCCTCCGACGACACGACGGACGTCGGCCCGCTGGTCAGCGAGGACGCCGCGAAGCGCGTGGAGTCCTGGGTCGACGAGGCGGTCCAGGCCGGCGCGAAGCTGCTCACCGGCGGCAAGCGCGACGGCGCCTCCTACGCGCCGACCGTCCTCACCGACGTACCGGCCGACGTCACGATCGCCTGCGAGGAGGTCTTCGGCCCCGTCCTCACCGTGCTGAAGGTGAACGGCGAGACCGAGGCGTTCGCCGCCGCCAACGACTCCAAGTACGGCCTCCAGGCAGGCGTGTTCACCCACGACCTCCAGGCCGCCTTCCGCGCCCACCGCGCCCTCGAGGTCGGCGGCGTGATCATCGGCGACGTCCCCTCCTACCGCGCCGACCAGATGCCGTACGGCGGCGCCAAGCAGTCCGGCGTGGGCCGCGAGGGCGTGAAGTTCGCGATGGACGACTACACGTACGAGCGGGTGCTGGTCCTCACCGGTCTGGCACTCTGACGACATCCACAGTCCGACGGCCGGAGCCTGCTGTGCGGGGGCTCCGGCCGTTGTCGCGGGCGGGCGCCCTGGTCGTCCCTTGTCAACCGGGGTGGCCCGGACGGGGGCGCATCAACCGCAGATCCTCGCCCCAGGCGTCCAGCGTGGACCCATGGCCGGCGTCCCGGGCCACCGCCTCAACCTGTGCGAAGAGCCGTCGCTGCACGTCCACGTCACCCGTGCCCGCGATCTGTCCGATCGTGGCCAGCAACACGCCCGTGTTCCATTCCGGCAGAGGGAACCTTTCCAGTTCCCACTCCAGGTACTTGTTGTAGGGGCGCGGACGACGATCGAGGGCGAACAGCAGCTCCAGCAGGAAGCCGATGCTGTCGGCCGCATCGAGACGTGCGGCGAGCAGGTGGCCGTCGCGGGCGTTCTTGACCGACCGATAGAGGGAGTTGGCATAGGCATCCAGCCAGCCGGCTGCCGCTCGCGACGCCTCACCGACGTCGAGTCGTCCCTGGGCGGCGATGATCTTTGAGATCTCACCGTCAAGCCTGTCGAACAGGACGCGGGCCCGAGCGAGGGCGTACCGCTCCCAGCCGCCGAGCCGACGGAAGCCGTCCACCGTCATGACCATGAGGTCCAGCTCGGCGGAACGATGACCGTCGAGACCGGTGAGGTCGGTGTTCGCGTCGTCGGCGAGGATGACGTAGACATCGTGATCGGAGTGCTTGGTGGCCATGCCGTCGTGGGCATGGGAGCCCTTGAGGACAAGCCCGACGACGTCCGGGTCGGCGACGGCTCGGGCGACGAACGTCTCATAGGTCAGCGGGTGCACGGGGTGATCTCCGGTCGGTTCGACGGGTGGGCATGCCTTGCCGCCTCGCCGTCATGCCGACAGCAGGAGGGCCGTTCCGTCTGCGGCAGCCACTGCGCCGCCGCCCTGAAGATCAACGCACGTCCGGCACCATACCCAGCCGTGGCAGTTACCGGCAGCCTCTTTTCTCCGGACCCCTCTGGCTAATGGGAACCATTTTCATGTACGGTGAGGCCCTGGCGACGCGAGCTCGCCGTCCCCGAAGGGGCCCGGCACCGATGCCTTCCGGTGCCGGGCCCCTTCCCTTCGTCGGCCTGGTCCGGACCCTCAACCGGAGAAGCCGACGTGCGCGAGCCGTAGCGGGCCGCGCAGTCTGAGGTGGACGTCGTGTACGCCCTCGGCGACGATGCCGGCGTCCACGGTGGTGTAGTCGTACGGGCCCGAGGGGGGCGTCTGCAAAGTCGCCAGGGTCGGTCCGCCGTCCAGGGACAGCTCGATCGTGCCCTCGCCCGCCACCTGCGCGGAGAGCTCCGTGACTCCGGTGCCGAAGTCGCAGGCGCGGTAGATCAGTTCGCCGGTTCCGCCTGCCACCGGCGTCACCGCATCGCCGGATGTCTTCGTCCGGTCGACGATCTCGGTGCCGCTCTGCTCGTCGAAGTCGGCCGCGTCCAGGCCGAGTTCGGTGACGGGGCGCGGTGCGGCGGGCTCGCCGGTGAGCGTCACGGTCGTGCGCAGGCGGATGTCCTCGCTGGAGGCGCCGACCAGGATGTCGTACGGGCCGGGCTCCAGGCGCCACCGGCCGTGGGTGACGTCCCAGAACTCGAAGGCGGTCAGCGGCAGTTCGAAGGTCAGGTGCGTCGTCGCACCGGGGGCCAGGGTGATCCGCCGGTGCTCGAGCAGTTCGCGGCGAGGCCGGACCACCGTCGGATCGGCGGCGCGCGCGTACAGCTGGGCGACCTCGTCGGCGGTCACGTCGCCGGTGTTGGTGACGGTGAACGAGATGTGGGCGGTGTCGCCCTCGACGTGGGCCTGTACGTCCGCGTACGAGAAGGACGCGTAGGAGAGGCCGTGACCGAAGGGGAACAGCGGTGTCCCCTCGAAGTACAGGTAGGTCTGCCGGCCGCCGATCACGTCGTAGTCGAGGAGGTCGGGCAGGTCGGCGTCGTCGGCGTACCAGGTCTGCGGCAGGCGTCCGGCGGGGGAGACGTCGCCGGCCAGGACGCGGGCGAGGGCGGTGCCGGCGGCCTGGCCGCCGTGCGCGGTCCACAGCACCGCAGGGAGGGGGCCCGGGTCGATCGCGTACGGGTAGGCGGAGACGAGGGTCAGGACCGTGCGCGGGTTGGCCGTGCGGGCGGCGCGCAGCAGGCGTTCCTGGTGGGCGGGCAGCCGTAGCGTCCTGCGGTCCTCCGTCTCACGGCCGTTGAGGTGCGGGTCGTTGCCCGCGACGACCACGACCACGTCCGCCGCCGCGGCGACCCGCGCCACCGCGTCCTCGCCGCGCTCGACGACGACCAGTTCGAAGATCTCCGGGTTCTCCTCGGCAACCTTCACGCCGTCGGCGGCGACAGAGACGGGGTGGCCCGTGCCCAGGTGCCTGAGGAGGTGACCGTTCTCGTGGGGTTCCAGGCGGAATGTCTCCTGGACGATCCAGCCGCCGGGCTGGTCGGCGGAGGCGCGCAGGTAGCCGTCGTCCGCGACGGAGAGGTAGCGGCCGTCCGGTGCGCGCAGGGTGAGGATGTCCTCGCCCCAGTCGACGAGGGCGAACTCCGTGCCGGTGGCGTCGGTGGTCAGCGGCGGAAGGTCGGTGCGGCCGGCGAGCAGCGCCGGGTCGAGGGCGCCCTCGGCGCCGCGGACCTGGTCGTCGCTCTCCTCGGCGGGCGGCACATGGAGGAAGGTGCCGTCGCCCGTCCTGAGCAGCACCCGGTCCACGCCCTCCGCGAACTGCACACGCTCGGCGCCGAACCGCTCGTACAGGCCCTCCAGAGGTGTGGACCGGTGCAGGAGGGTGCCGCTGTACCAGTCGAGCTTGCACTCGTCGGCGAGCAGACCGACGACCGCGATGCGGGTGTCGGGGGCGAGCGGAAGCAGACCGTCGTTCCGGAGCAGGACGATCGCCTGCTCGGCGGCCTCCTGGGCGAGCGCGCGGTGCTCCGGGGTGTCGAAGGCGCCGGTTTCGTCGTATCCGTCGAACTCGCCGAGCCGGAAACGGACCGAGAGCTGGCGGCGGACGGCGGAATCGATGTCGGCCTCGGTCAACAGTCCCTGAGCCAGGGCGTCTTGGACGCGCGCGACGATCTTCGTGCTGTCCGTGCCGTGGTCGGTGAAGCTGTCCACGCCGGCGAGCAGCGCGGCAGCGGTCGCCTCCTCGTGCGTGTCGAAGTAGTGCTCGAAGTCGACCAGGTTGGAGGGGGCGCCCGCGTCCGAGCAGACCAGCAGGTCCTCGTCGGTCCAGGTGCGCAGGTGCTCGCGCAGATACGGCGAGACGTGGTTCGGGCGGCCGTTGACCAGGTTGTACGCCGGCATCACCCCGGCCACCGCGCCCGCCTCGACGGTCTCGCGGAAGGCCCGCAGGTCGTACTCGTGCAGCACGCGCGGGCGGACGGACGACGACGAAGTGGCCCGGTCCGTCTCGTTGTTGTGCGCGAGCCAGTGCTTGAGGACGGGCGCGGTGCGCCAGTACGTGGGGTGGTCACCGCGCAGACCGCGGGTGTAGGCGGTGGCGATCGCCGAGGTCAGCTTGGGGTCCTCGGAGTAGCCTTCCTCGTTACGGCCCCACAGCGGGTGGCGCAGCAGATTCACCGTCGGCGACCAGACGTTGAGACCGACCCGCTCGTCCCGGGCACGCATCGCGCGCACCTCCCTGGACACCGCGTCGCCGACCCGGCGTACGAGGTCCGGATTCCAGGTCGCGCCCAGGCCCACCGCCTGCGGGAACACCGTCGCCGGGCCCATCCAGGCAACTCCGTGCAGCGCCTCCTGCCCGGTGCGGAAGGCCGCGATGCCGAGCCGCTCGACGGCGGGCGCGAACTGGTGCAGGAAGGAGACCTTTTCGTCGAGGGTGAGCCGCGACAGCAGATCGTCGATGCGCTTCGCGAACGGCAGATGCGGATCGCGGAAAGGCGGCGTAGGCGGCGTTTGTGCGGTCACGTGGGGTTCCCCTTGCGATGGAGCGGCGAGACGCTTTCGAAGCGCTTCGATGCTCATTCGGTGCACGGGTGGGTGTCAAGACACCTCGGGGCAACAACTCCGGCTCCCCGTCGACATTGCATGGCGCATATGAGGCCGGTTCGATACCCCAAACCTCGGAGGAATGTTGGGAGCGGACCCTTGTGCACCCCCGGGTGTTCACTTAACCTCGCAGCAACATCGAAGCGCTTCGACGACGAGGGCCCTGCCGCCGGGAGGTGCGCATTCCTCGGCATTCGTCGGAGCACCGCTTCAGCTCAGCCAGTTCCACTCGAGACACCGCAGCCGACGGCCACCGCCGGGTGTCCTGGTGCGCCACGAAGGGTTGACGCAATGACGCCGAACGCCGCTTCCGCCTCCTCCGCCCCGAGCCGGAGAAACTTCCTCGCCTCCACGGCGGTCGCCGCCGTCGCGGTGGGCGGGGGAATGCCGCTGCTGGCCGCCTGTGGCGGTTCGGGCGGCGGGTCGCGTGAGGGAACCACGTCGGGCAAGGACGCCAAGAAGCTGCTGCCGGCGTACGTGGCCAGCAACGTGGTGGCGCCGGACATCCCGTCGAAGAACGGTTCCGCAGCCGGCTTCATCAGCAAGGTGGACCTCGCGGAGCTGAAGACCTCGGTGCCGAAGAAGCTCGGCAAGGGCGGCAAGGTCACCATCATGTCGCCGTTCTGGGGCTCCCCGCCGAAGGGCGACAACGCCTACTACCGGGCCATGAACGACCTGATCGGCGTCGACGTCCAGTGGCAGAACCAGGACGGCAACACCTACGACCAGAAGCTCGGCGCGGTCCTCGCTTCCAGCGACGTGCCGGACGTTGTGGTCGTCCCCGGCTGGAACATGGGCGGGAAGATACCCAGCGCCATCATCAGCAAGTTCGCCGACCTCGGTCCCCACCTCTCCGGGGACAAGGTCAAGGAGTACCCGAACCTCGCGGCGATCCCGACGGACGCCTGGCAGCGGTGCATCTTCGGCGGCGCGCTGCGCGGCCTGCCCATGCCCTCGTCGTACGTCGCCAACATCGTGCCCTTCTACCGCAAGGACATCTTCGACAAGGAGGGGCACGAGATCCCGCGGTCGGCGGACGAGTTCATGGCCCTGGCCAAGGACATCACCAACGCCAAGGCCAAGCGGTGGGCCTGCAACGACATGAAGTGGACCGCCTTCAACGTCTTCGGTGTGATGTCCGGGAGCGAGAAGGCGCTCGGCTGGAACGTCGTCGACGGCAAGCTGATCTACCGCGCGGAAACCGAGGAGTACCTCGAAGCGCTGGAGTGGACCCGCAAGCTCTTCGCCGCCGGGGTCGTCCACCCCGACGGCCGGCTCGGCAAGAGCCAGGCCGTCGATCCCAGCACCAAGTTTGCGGCCGGCGAGTTCCTGATCTACAACAACGACATCTCCAGCTGGTGGGGTCAGCAGGCCGTCCAGGCCGCGCAGAACCCGGAATTCCAGATCTGGGGCATGGACATCTTCGGCCACGACGGCGGCAACCCCACCCTGTGGGCCACGAACCCGGCGAACATCTTCGCCTTCATCAGCAAGAACGCCTCCGAGGCCGTCATCCGCGACGCACTGGCCGTCGCCAACGCGACCGCGGCCCCGTACGGCACGAAGGAGTACATGCTCACCAACTACGGGGTCGAGGGCACCCATTACACGGTGAAGGACGGCGTGCCCGCCAAGAACGACAAGGGCAACATCGAGGTCGTCAACGCCTACGTCATGGTCGCCAGCCCCGCTCCGACCATCGCGCGCCCGGACTTCCCGGACATCGGCAGGGGCGCCGTCGAGTGGCAGCAGCGGATGGGCGCCTTCACCAAGAAAACCGCCTTCTACGGCATGCAGGTCACCGAGCCCGCCCGTTACACCAACCTCTCCAACGACTTCGAGCAGCTGGAGGACGACATCGTCCGCGGCCGCAAGAAGATCAGCGACATGCAGCAGGCCGTCTCCGACTGGAAGAGCAAGGGCGGCGACAAGCTGCGCGACTGGTACCAGAAGCTGCTCGACGAGAACGGCTCCGCGGCCAACTGACCGGGTACCCAGGCAAGGAGAAGGCCGTGGCCCACAGCACGGTGCCTCGCAGCACGGTCGAGGCCAAGACGAAGACACCGGCGAAGCCCCCGGTGGCGTCCGGTGGCGCCACCGGTCCCGATGAGAGCCGGCGTCCGGGGAAGCTCAGTCTGCGGTTCCGATTCAGACGCGACCGCGTCCTGCTGCTGATGACACTGCCGGCCCTCGTGCTGGTCCTGCTCTTCAACTACGTACCGATCCTTGGGAATGTCGTCGCCTTCCAGGAGTACGACCCCTACATCAGCACCAACGGCGTCGTCTCCATCCTGAACAGCCCCTGGGTCGGACTGGAGAACTTCGAGCGGATCTTCCAGGACTCCGCCTTCTGGCAGGCCGTCCAGAACACGCTGGTGCTGTTCTTCCTCCAGCTCGTGCTGTTCTTCCCGATCCCGATCCTGCTCGCGCTGCTCATCAACAGCGTGGTCAGGCCCCGGGTGCGGGCGGTGGCGCAGGCGGTCCTGTACCTGCCGCACTTCTTCTCCTGGGTGCTCGTCATCGCCGTCTTCCAGCAACTGTTCGGCGGCGCCGGGATCCTCTCCCAGCTGCTGCGGCAGAACGGGTACGACGGCCTCGACATCATGACCAACCCGGACACCTTCCCGTTCCTGCTCACCGCCCAGAGCGTGTGGAAGGACGCCGGCTGGGGGATCATCGTCTTCCTCGCCGCGCTGGCCTCGGTCAGCCCCGACCTGTACGAGGCCGCCGCCATGGACGGCGCCGGACGCTGGCGCCGGATGTGGCACGTCACGCTGCCCGCACTGCGGCCCGTGATCGCCCTGCTGCTGGTACTGCGCGTCGGCGACGCCCTCACCGTCGGCTTCGAGCAGATCCTGCTGCAACGCGACGCCGTCGGACCGGGGGCGGCGGAGGTCCTCGACACCTTCGTGTGGTGGAACGGCGTGCGCAACCAGGACTTCGGTTATGCGGCCGCCGCCGGACTGATCAAGGGCGTCGTCAGCATCGGCCTGGTCCTCGCCGCGAACAAGGTGGCCCATCTCATGGGCGAGCAGGGGGTGTACAGGAAGTGACCGCCGTCATCGACAAACCCGTGCGCAAGCCCGGTCGCTGGGCCGCACCGCCGCGTCCCGTGTGGGAGGAGCCGCCCACCAAGGCCGGCCTCGCCGGCAAGGGTCTCGTGCTCGCCATCGCCTGCCTCGCGATCCTCTTCCCGCTGTGGATCGTGGTCGTCACCAGCCTGTCCACACGCGAGACCATCGACGAGGCCGGCGGCCTGGTGATGGTGCCCAAGGACATCACCTTCGTCGCCTATCAGGAGCTGCTCAGCGGCGGCCAGGTGTCCCGCGCGGCCATCATCAGCGTTCTCGTCACCCTGGTCGGCACGCTCTTCTCGATGACCGTGTCCGTCCTGTGTGCCTACGGGCTGTCCCGGACCGGGTCGCTCGGGCACCGCTGGATCCTGATGACACTGCTGGCGACGATGTTCTTCAGCGCCGGACTCATCCCGACGTATCTGCTGGTGCAGACCCTGGGGCTGACCGACACCTACCTCGCGCTGATCCTGCCGAGTGCGATCAGCGTCTTCAACATCCTGGTGCTGCGGGGCTTCTTCATGGGGATCTCGCAGGAGCTCATCGACAGCGCCCGCATCGACGGGGCCGGGGACTTCCGGATCCTGTGGCAAATCGTCATGCCGCTCTCGCGGGCCGTCATCGCGGTGATCACTCTGTTCTACGCCGTGGGGTACTGGAGCGCGTGGTTCAACGCCTCGCTGTACCTCAACGACCAGGACATGATGCCGCTGCAGAACGTCATGATCCAGTTGGTGCAGAAGCAGGAGGCCCCGGTCGGGCTGGGGCAGGCGATCAAGACCGGTCAGCTGTCGGGGCTGGCCGTGCAGATGGCGGTCATGGTCATGGCTCTGTTGCCGGTGGCTGTGCTGTCGCCCTTCGTCCAGCGGCACTTCAAGAAAGGCATGCTCACCGGAGCGGTCAAGGGCTGAAGCCCGAGCGGGTGGGGTTCGGGGAGCTGCGGTTGTTCTTTGGCCGCGGGTTGTTCGTGGTTGCTCGCGCAGTTCCCCGCGCCCTTAAGGTCTCTCCCCTCCCCCCCCCAACCTGCAGAACGAGGTATGTCATGCGTACGTCCCGCCCCAGCAGACGAACGGTCCTTGCCGGTACCGCGGTCGCCGAGCTCACTACCGTCTGGGTCATCGAGGACCGCGCGCATGTGTCCGGGGCCGAAGCCACGACGGCCCCGGACACATGCGCCTATGGCACGCTGACCTGCCGCTGGCGTAACGCCGTCATCGTCGGCAACGGAACCGGCGTGCTGTTCCACCGTTCCTTGGCGGTGAGCAGGAAGCCCACTCACTGGCACGCCCCGAACGGTCTTGGGCGCACTGGTCGTCCGCTTTCGCATCCCGGGCGGCGACACGGATCGCGTCCGTGGTCCGAGCCGGGTGGGCAGAGTCCCTCACGACCTGGCCATGTGGACGCGGCCAGAGGCGACGGGGAGGCCCTGAACCATCTCGCTGGTGGAGCAGGGGCCCCGCACGCTGACACCGCACCCTGCGTCCCAGATCGCACGGTCACGGTATCCCGAGCCTTGCTTGGCGCCGCAAGGCAGATAGCTGACTGTCACACGATTGAGCGAAGCCGTCCTGAACGAGGCGCCGCCTCAGCAGCCTTGAGCTCCTTTCCGGCCATCCCCAGCGCCACCGGCCGGGGCGTCACCCTCCTCGTCGCCGTCGGCCGCGCCGTCTACGCCGGCTGGGGCGACGGCGACGGCACCACGGGCACCAAGAACCTGTACCGGACCACCGACGGCACCACCTGGCACCCCGTCGCCGGACAGCCCACCGGCACGCACGCCAAGGTCCCGATCCGCGCCGCCCACGACCGCCACACCCGCGCGCTGTACGTGACGTACGCCGACGCCCCCGGCCCCAACGGCCAGTCCGACGGCAGCGTGCACAAGCTGGCCACCGTGACCGGCACGTGGACCGACGTCACGCCGGTGAAGCCGGGCGGCACCGCCCCCGACGGCGCCACCGACACCTTCGGCTACGGCGGCGTCGCCGTCGACGCCCGTCGCCCCGGCACCGTCGTCGTGTCGACCAACAACCGCTGGGCCGCCGTCGACACGCTCTACCGTTCCACGGACGGCGGTCGCACCTGGACGTCCCTCAAGGACTCCGCTGTCTTCGACGTATCCGAGACCCCCTTCCTCAAGGGGGGCGAGGACCAGCCCAAGTTCGGCTGGTGGATCCAGGCCCTCGCCCTCGACCCGTACGACTCCCGCCACATCGTCTACGGCACCGGCGCCACCCTCTACGGCACCCGTGACCTGAGGAACTGGGCCCCGCAGATCCGCGGCCTGGAGGAGACGTCCGTGCGCCAACTGATCTCGCCCCCGGTCGGAGAGGCGCACCTGATCAGCGGCTCCGGGGACATCGGCGTGATGTACCACGAGCGGCTCACGGCGTCTCCGTCCCGCGGCATGGCGACGAACCCCGTGTTCGGGTCGGCGACGGGACTCGCGCAGGCTGCGGGCAGGCCGGCGTACGTCGTGCGCACCGGGTGGGGCGATCACGGCAACGGCGCCTACTCGAACGACGGCGGGCAGACCTGGGCGCCCTTCGCGGCCCAGCCCGACATCGCCAAGAGCGCACCGGGGCCGATCGCCACCAACGCCGACGGCAGTGTGCTGCTGTGGTCCTTCGTGCACTGGGACGGCACGAAGTACGCAGCCCACCGATCCGCCGACAACGGCGCGACCTGGTCCGAGGTCTCCTCCTTCCCGAAGGGCGCCACGCCGGTCGCCGACCCGGCCGACCCGACGCTCTTCTACGCGTACGACACCGACACTGGAACGCTGTACGCCAGCACTGACAGTGGCCGATCCTTCACCGCCCGTACGACCGGACTGCCCTCCGGGGACAGCCAGTTCAAGATCGCCGTTGCTCCTGGGCGCAGGGGCGATCTGTGGCTCTCCACCAAGTCGAACGGTCTGTACCGCTCCACCGACGGGGGCGCCGGCTTCACCAAGGTCGACAGCTGCTGGGCCTCGCACACCCTCGGCTTCGGCAGGGCTGCCGTCGGCGCCGACTACCCCGCGATCTACCAGGTGGGTTCCACCGAGGCCATCACGGCCGTCTACCGCTCCGACGACGAGGCGAAGACCTGGGTGCGGATCAACGACGACGCCCACCAGTGGGGCTGGACCGGTGAGGCCATCACCGGCGACCCGCGCGTCCACGGCCGCGTCTACCTCGCCACCAACGGGCGCGGAATCCAGTACGGGGAGCCCGTCTGATGCCGACTCGAAAAGGCCCCGCCCTCACCGACGCCACCCGCGGCCGCATCATCTTCGGCGGTGACTACAACCCCGAGCAGTGGCCCGAGGAGACCTGGCTCGAGGACGTCCGCCTGATGAAGGACGCCGGCGTCAACTCCGTCACCCTCGGCGTCTTCTCCTGGGCGAAGCTCGAACCCGCCCCCGGACAGCGCGACTTCGCCTGGCTCGACCGCCTGATGGACCTGATGCACGATGCGGGCATCGGCGTCGTCCTCGCCACCCCCACCGCCTCACCGCCCCCCTGGCTGGGCCGCCTCCACCCGGACACCCTGCCCCGCGACGCCGACGGCCGCGTCGAGCACTGGGGCGGCCGTCAGCACTTCTCCCACTCCAGCGCCACCTACCGTCGCCACGCCTCCGCCATCACCGAGGACCTCGCCGCCCGCTACGGCGGCCACCCCGCCCTCACGATGTGGCACATCAACAACGAGTACTGCACCGTCGACTACGGCGACGAGGCCGCCGAACGCTTCCGCCGCTGGCTCCAGGGCAGATACGGCACCCTCGACGCCCTCAACACCGCCTGGGGCACCGCCTTCTGGAGTCAGGGCTACGACACCTGGTCCGGCATCCTGCCCCCGCGCCACGCCCACTACATGAAGAACCCCACCCAGGTGCTCGACTTCCGGCGCTTCACCTCCGACATGCTCCTGGAGTGCTATGCCGCCGAGCGGGACATCGTCCGCCGGCACTCCCCGCACATCCCGGTCACCAGCAACTTCATGCCGCTGTGGATCGGCCAGGACGCCTGGCGCTGGGCAGAGGAGGAGGACGTCGTCTCCGTCGACCTCTACCCCGACCCCCGCGACCCGCTGGGCGCACAACAGGGTGCGCTGGTCCAGGACATGACCCGCTCCCAGGCGCGCGGCCCGTGGATGCTGATGGAGCAGGCGGCCGGTCCGGTCAACTGGCGTGGTGTGAACCATCCCAAGCCGCGTGGCCTCAACCGGCTGTGGTCCCTCCAGGCCGTGGCGCGCGGTGCGGACGCCGTCTGCTACTTCCAGTGGCGGCAGTCCCGGCAGGGCGCGGAGAAGTTCCACTCCGGGATGGTCAGTCACGCGGGGGAGCAGGGCCGTACCTTCCAGGAGGTCAAGCAGCTCGGCGCCGAGCTCGCACAGCTCGGCGAGGTCACCGGCACGCACATCACAGCCGACGTCGCCATCCTGCACGACTGGCACTCCTGGTGGGCCGGCGCCCAGGAGGGCCGCCTGTCCACCGAGGTCGACCACCCGGCCGTCCTGCACGCCTGGCACCGCGCCCTCTGGGAGGCGCACCTCACCACCGACTTCGCCCATCCCGAGCACGACCTGTCCGGCTACCGCCTCGTCGTCGTCCCGCAGCTCTACCTCCTCACCGACCCGGCGATCGAGAACCTCCTGACGTACGTCCGCGGGGGCGGCACCCTCGTCTGCGGCTTCCTGACCGGTGTCGCCGACGAGGACGACCGGGTGCGGCCGGGCGGTATGGACGGCCGGCTGCGCGAGCTGTTCGGCATCCGCACCCTGCACGAGTGGTGGCCGCTGGACGCGGGAGAGACCGTCGAGTGCGACGGCTTCCGCGGCACGCTCTGGTCGGAGGAGATCGAAGCCGGGGCGGACGCCGAGGAGACGATCCCCTACAAGGGCGGCGAACTCGACGGACTGCCCGCCGTCCTGCGCAGGGGCAGCGCCTGGTACGTCTCCACGCTCCCGGAGCCGGACGCACTGAAGGGCCTGCTCACCCGCGCCGCCGCCGAGGCCGGCGTCCGACCGGTCGTCGACGGCCTCCCCGCCGGGGTCGAGGCGGTACGCCGCGGTGAGCTGCTCTTCGTGCTCAACCACGGGCGCGAGCCGGTCACCGTCCCCGTCCCGGGCACCCTGCACGACCTGCTCACCGGCACGTCGGTCACCGGCGAGGTCCGCCTGGACCGCTACGGAGTGGCGGTGCTGAAGCCATGACACGGTCCGGCCCCGTCCACGGCACCTGGGAACCGCACCCGGCCGCCCGCTGGGAGGACGCCTTCCTGAGCGGCAACGGCCACCACGGCGCCCTTGTGTTCGGAGATCCGAACGACGACCGTGTCATCGTCACCCACCACACCCTCGTACGCCCCAACGGCGGCGAACACGCCCGGCCTCCGCACCTGGCCGCCGGACTCTCCGCCCTCCAGGACCGAATGCTCGCCGGTGACCTCACCGCGGCGGAGGGCTTCACGGACGGACGGCCGCTGCAGTGGGTGCAGCCCTTCCATCCCGCCTTCCAGCTACGGCTGCGCAGACCGGCCGGGGACGCGCACGACTACCGGCGACAGGTCGACTTCACCACCGGCGAGGTCACCGCCCGCAGCGCCGACTGGAACAGCCGTGTCTTCGTCTCCCGCGCGGACGACGTGATCGTCCAGCAGGTCGCGGGCCCGGGACTCACGCTCGACATCCACCAGGACCACCAACTCCCGGGCGCACCGGCCGCACTGGCCCTCAGCCACGGCTCCCTCCTCACCCCCGAGGGCGCCGCGCTGACCCTCCGCGCGGGCTACCCGGACAGCGACCGCGCGTACACCGGAGTGACCCTGGTCGCCGTCACGGGCGGCACGGCGACCCTGGTCCCGCCCGGAGTGCTCGTGGAGGGAGCCGAGTCCGTGCTGCTCCTCACCCGGGTGCGCCGGCACACCGGCGAGCTGGACGTCGTGGACGAGACCCGGGCCCTGCGTGAGCTCCTCACCGAGCAGCCGTACGACGATCTCCTCGACCGGCACGCACGCCTGCACCGCACCGCCTACACCCGCGTCACCCTCGACCTGGCCGCCGACCCGGCCGAACGAGCCCTCTCCGGCTCCGAGCTGCTCGAACGCCCGCAGAGCCCGGCCCTCCTCGAACGCCTCTTCGCAGCCGGCCGCTACCACCTGTTCTCCTCCAGCGGTCTGAACCCGCCCCGTCTCACCGGCCTGTGGACCGGCGACTGGAACACCGCCTGGTCCGGCGCCTTCACCACCAACGCCAACCTCAACCTCCAGACCGCGTCCGCAGCCTCCGCCGCGCTCCCCGAAGTGACGGAATCCCTGGCAGCCCTGATCCAGCGTCAGCTCCCCGACTGGCGGGAGAACGCCCGCGCGATCTACGGCGCCCGAGGCGTCGTCGCGCCCACGCACACCGACGGCGAGTCCGGCTTCACGTACCACTACAGCCGCGAATACCCCCTCCATCTGTGGACCGCCGGCGCCGACTGGCTGCTCAAGCCCCTCGTCGACCACGACGAGACCCGCGGCGAACGCGATCCCCGTACCGCCGCAGTCCTCGCCGAAGTCGCCCGGTTCTACGAGGACTTCCTGACCCGGACCGACACCGACGGCCACCTGGTCGTCGTCCCGTCCTACTCGCCGGAGAACCGCCCCGCCAACGCGAGCTGGGGCTCGGTCAACGCCGCCATGGACCTCTCCGCGGCCCGGCACGCGCTCCTCACGGCGGCCGAGTACCACCCCGGACAGGCCGCCCGTTGGCGCGCCCTCGCCGACCGTCTCCCGCCCCATCGCATCAACGCCGACGGCGCCCTCGCCGAATGGGCCCGGCCCGGTCTGGAGGACACCTACGACCACCGTCACCTCAGCCACCTCTACGGCGTCTGGCCGCTCGACGAGATCGACCCGTACGACACCCCCGGCCCGGCGGCCGCCGCCCACCGGGCGCTGGAGCTGCGCGGTGCCGAGAACGACTCGGCGCACGGCCATCTGCACCACGCCCTGATCGCGGCCAGGCTGCGGGACGGCGAGCGGGTCGCGGGGGCGCTCGCGAGCGTCCTGGACGGCGACTTCTTCCACGCCTCCCTGATGAGCGCCCACTACCCCCACCGGAACGTCTACAACGCGGACGCCGCCCATGCCCTCCCGGCGGTGCTCATCGAGATGCTCGTGCAGTCGACCCCCGACCGGCTGGTCCTGCTCCCCGCGCTGCCGGCCGGCCTCCCGGCGGGCGAACTCCGGGGAATCCGCACCCGGTTCGGCGCCGAGCTCGACCTCACCTGGAGCCCGGACGACGCCACCGCCGTCCTGCGGCCCACCCGCACCCACCGCATCGAAGTCAGGACTTCCTCCGGCGCACAGCCGCTCGACCTCGTCGCCGGAGAGGCCTGCGTCCTCACCCTGGGGGCGCAGGAGACCCCGTAATCCCCCCACCCATGGAAGGGACACCATGGCATCAAGCACGCTCGGCAAGGTCACCAAGGCCCTGCTGGCCCCGGCCCTCGCGCTCGGCGCCACCGTCGGCCTCGCCTCCGCCCCCGCCCACGCCGCCGTCTGGAACTCCTGCGACCAGTGGGGCAACACGAACCTGAACGGCTACACGCTCTACAACAACATCTGGGGCAGCGGCGCCGGCAGCCAGTGCATCTGGGCCAACTCCGGCACCAACTGGGGAGTCTGGGCCGACCACCCCAACACCGGCGGCATCAAGTCCTACCCCAACTCCAAGAAGGTGATCAACAAGACGATCACCTCCCTCGGCTCCCTCACCAGCAACTACAACGTCACCGTCCCGTCCTCGGGCGCGTACAACACCTCGTACGACATCTGGGACACCGACTACGACTACGAGATCATGCTCTGGGTGAACTACAACGGAGCCGTCGGCCCGCTCGGCACCTCGCAGGGCAGCGTCACCCTCGGCGGCCACACCTGGAACGTCTACAAGGGCAACAACGGCGCCAACGAGGTCTTCTCGTTCCTGCGGACCTCCGACTCCACCTCCGGCTCCGTCAACATCCTCCCGATCCTGAAGTGGATCAAGGACACCAAGGGCTGGATGGGCAACGAGACCATCGGTGACGTGCAGTTCGGCTACGAGGTCACCTCGTCGTCCGGCGGCCTGGACTTCATCACCAACAACCTGATGGTCAGCAGCAGTTGACCGAGTGTCCGGGCCGGTCTCACGCCTCGGAGGCCGGCCCGGGCCGAGAACACCGGATCAGCAGCGCCGCGGGCGTGCGCGGCAGCGACACCCGCAGCGCGTCCGTCTCCGTCACGACCGTCCAGCCGGTGGGGGTGACGGACGGGTGAAGGACCTCCGTACGAATGTCATGTCCCGCCAAGTGGCCCAGGGGCAAGCGAACTTCGGAAGTGCCCCCGCCACGCCTCCACACCGAGAGATACGACGGACCGCCCGGCACCCGCATCCCCAAGGCCACCCACTCGTCCGTCCACCCGGGCAGACCGAGCGGCCAGAACGGCACGGCCCGCGCCAGGTCCCCGCGGATCGTCCTGTACGTCGCCACGGCGTCCCGTACGAGTGCGAACTGGTGCTCCGACATCCGGTTCAGATGGCCGGACAGGTGGATGCGGCCGAGCAGTGCCCCGCCCAGCGTGAAGGTGATCAGGTCGTCGTCGAACTCGGGCTGCGGGTAGGCCCAGACGGCGCTCTGCTCGGGCGGGACCGCCGTCGGAGCCGCGGCGGCGATCGGCGGGTAGCGCAGGGGATCCTGCTGGTCGCTGGTGGACTGGAGCTGGGTGACGGCCAGCGTGGCCCCGTCCATCCGCATCCCGCCCGAGGCGCAGTTCTCGATCACCAGCCCCGGGTGCCGGTCCAGCACCTCGGACAGCCAGTCGAGGTACGCGTGGGCGTGGCCGAGCAGCCCCGCGCCGGGTGCGAGGTCTCCGGCGGCCCGGGTGCCCGGGTCGACCACGATGTTGTAGTCCAGCTTCAGGTAGCCCACCCCCCAGTCGCCGACGATCCGGTCCACCGTCTTGTCGAGATGCGCGCGGGCGGCGGGATGCCGCAGGTCCAGCTGGTGGCGGCCCTGTTCGGCGATGCGCACACCGTCCCGCTGGAAGAACGCCTCGGGCGGGAGCGCGGACGCGACCGGGCTGCGCACCCCGACGACCTCCGGCTCCAGCCACAGCCCGGGCACCATGCCACGCTCCCGGATCCGGTCCAGGACCGCCGCGAGCCCGCCGTCGGGGAAGCGGCGCGAGGAGGGCAGCCACTCGCCGACGGCGTCCCACCAGCCCTGTGTGTCGTCGTCGTACCAGCCGGAGTCGATGCAGAAGTACTCCGCGCCGGCCTCGGCGGCCGCGTCGATCAGCGGCAGCAGCTTCTCGGTCGTCGGGTCGCCCATCAGCGTGTTCATGTAGTCGTTGAAGACGACGGGCAGCGCGGTGTGGTCCGGGTGGGGGCGGCGTACGGCGCGGCGGTACGAGGTCAGGGCGCCCAGCGCCGCGTCGAAGCCGTCGCCGAGGGCCAGCGCTCCCGGCACGGTCGTGAACTCCTCACCCGGCGTCAGCCGGACCCGCCACTGGTGCTCGGCGTCCGTGGGGCCGTTCAGCGCCAGATACGTCCCATGCGCGCGTTCGCCCAGGTCCCAGCGCCAGCCGGCCGGCGACTCCACCTGCCACAGCCAGGTCCGGCCACCGCTCCGTTCCGTCAGCGCCCCCATCGCCAGATGGCCGTCGGTGGGCCAGCTGCCGCGCCCGGCGAGGACGAGGGCGGCCCGGCTGTCGTGCTGGTGGGCGGCGACGTTGATGTCGGTGACCGTGTCGCGCAGCGGCTCGGTGTACCAACGGCACTCCGCCAGCCAGTCGTTGCGGGCCCGGTGCACATCCAGCGTGTCGGGGGACGGCAGCCCGCCGAGCAGCAGGCTGCTGACGGACTGGACGACGAGAGCTTCCGTGCCGTCGTTGCGGAGCCGGACGCGGGAGCGGAGTACGGGCACTCCGGTGGGTGAGGACAGCTCGGCGAAGGCCGTCAGCCCGGTCGCCGGGTCGTGGAGTTCGACGGTCAGCCGGTCCCAGCCTCCACGGGTGCCACTGCGGTGATCCCGGTGACGCAGCCGCGTACCGAAGGCGGTACCGGTGAAGCGGGGTCCGGACCACCCACTCCCATGGCCCAGGGCGGTCAACTCGACCAGCGGCAGAGCGGATTCGGGGTCAGCCGGCCCGGCGCCACCGGGAACTGCCAGTCGGACCAACCGCAGTGTCCCGTCGGAGGCGGTCGCGAACTCGGCCTCCAGGCCCGAATGCCCCCAGGAGAACCCGTTCCGCGTCGCATCCGCCGTACCGGTCACGATGCTGCCCCCTCCCGACCTCGCTCGCCGGCGCGGCCCGCTTCCGTCGCGTGAATCCATCGTTACGGTCTCTTGACGCCCCATGTGTGACCGGTCACAATCCTGGCATGAATGTGACCGGTCACACAAGCCGCCCGGCGAGCATCAGGGATGTCGCCGGCGCCGCGGGTGTCTCGTACCAGACGGTCTCCCGGGTGATCAACGGCCATCCCAGCGTCAAGCCGTCCACCCGGGAACGCGTCCTCGCGGCCATCGAGGAACTGGGCTTCCGGCGCAACGCCACCGCCCTCGCCCTGGCCAGCGGTCGCAGCCGGGCCGTGACCGTGCTCACCGCCAACACCACCCACCACGGCTACGCCTCCATCCTCCAGGGCATCGAGGAGTCCGCCCGCGCCGCGTCCTACACGATGGCGATCGGCGTCCTCGAATCGGCGGAGGAACCGGCCGTCGCCGCCGCCGTGCAGCGCGCGGCGGACGCGGGCGGCGGGCTGATCGTGATCGCCTACGATCCCGCCGGCGTACGGGCCCTGGGTGCCGTCCCCGCCGGACTGCCGGTCGTCGGTGTGGTGGAGACCCCCGCAGGCCGGCCCGACGACGACCGCCCCTGGGTGTGGACCGACGACCGCGAGGCCGCCTACGAGGCGACCCGGCATCTGCTCTCCCTCGGCCACGACACCGTGCACTACGTCGCCATACCGTCCAGCACCCGGCGCACCAGCGCCCGCACCACCGGCTGGCGGCAGGCGCTCAGGGAGGCCGGAGCGCCCGAACCGCGCCCCGTGCAGGGCAGTTGGGGCCCGGCCGGCGGCTACAAGGCGGGCCTGCGGCTCGCCAAGGCCCCCGACGTCACCGCGATCCTGTGCGGCAACGACGACCTCGCGCTCGGGGTGCTGCGCGCCCTGCACGAAAGCGGCCGCCCGGTGCCGGACGAGGTCAGTGTGGCCGGGTTCGACGACGCCCCGCACTCCGCCTATCTGACCCCGTCGCTGACGACCGTACGCCTGGACTTCACGGGCCTCGGGCGGGCCGCCTTCCACCTGCTGCACCGGGTGCTGGAGGAGTCCGCCCCGATCGCCCCGCATCCCGTCTCCGTACCGCAGCTGGTGGTGCGGGAGAGCTCGGGGCCGCCGCCCGTCCGCGACTGACAGCCCGGTACCGCCCGTCCTGAACCACTGTTCGCGAAAGGCACTCGAGGTACGTGATGACGAGAAGAGCCCTCCCCGCACTGGCACTCATATGCATCTCCGCCCTGGCCGCCACCGCGTGCAGCGACCCCACCGCCGGCGACTCCGGCACGGAGGGGAAGCAGACGGCGGTCGACCCCACCGCCCGCCTGGACGGCGTGAAGCTGACCATGTGGACCGCGCAGAACACGGTCAACGCGCCCAAGCAGGTCATCGACGCCTTCGAGAAGGCCACCGGCGCCCAGGTGGAGACGCAGGCGATCCCGGACCTGTACGAGCAGAACGTGCCGACCAAGCTCGCCTCCGGCGACCGGCCGGACCTGATGTTCTGGCAGCCGTCCATCTCGACGCTGCCGTTCGTCCAGCCCCAGCAGAACCTGCTCACCCTCGACGGGGAGGAGTGGGTCTCCCGGCTCGGCGACACCGAGAAGTCGCTCGGCGTCATCGACGGCAAGCGGTACGCGGCGATCGTCACCAGCCCCGCCATGCTCGGCGTCTACTACAACAAGGACGTCTTCCGGGAAGCCGGGCTGAGCGAGAAGGACTTCCCCCAGTCGTACGACGACCTGCTGCAACTCGCCCACACCGTCAAGGACAAGACCGACGCCGCCGCCTTCTACGAGGCCGGCGGCGACAAGTGGCCGATGCAGTGGCAGATGCAGGTCCAGCTCACCGACCTCGACCAGCAGTGGTGGGCGGGGCTGAACCAGAACAAGGAGAAGTGGACCGACCCGGTCGTCGTCGGCGCGATCAAGAAGTACAAGGAGAAGCTGCTCGACGCCGGACTCGCGCAGAAGAACTACCGGACCGGCACCTTCACCGGGCAGGCCGACGCGCTGTGGAAGGGCGAGGCCGGCATGGTCCTCAACGTCACCTCCTTCCAGACCCAGCTCCAGGCCAAGTACTCCACCGCAGAGATCGACAAGAAGATCGGCTGGTTCCCGGTCTCCCACTCCTCCGCCACCGGCATGTACTCGCCCGACCAGACCAACGGTGTGGTCGCCTTCAAGACCGGCGACGAGAAGCGGCAGAACGCGGCCCGGCAGTTCCTGGCCTTCTGGCTCGGCCCCGACTACGCCGACTACATCAAGGCGATGAAGATCCCGTCCGTCCAGCCGTCCGTGCCCACCCCCGACGGACTGCCGCAGACCTCCAAGGCCCAGGTCGCCGCCCTGCCGACCGCCATCGGCGTCTTCCAGGCCAAGGCGATCGTCGCCCCGGACACGCATCTCCACCTCGCCGACATGATCTACGGCAAGAAGAGCCCGCAGCAGGTCGCCCAGGCCATCCAGGACCAGTTCGCGCAGGTGGCCAAGGCCCAGGGCGCGCCCGGGTTCTGACCATGGCGGACACGGTCGTACGTACCGAGCCCGCGCCGATGACGGGCGCGCCGAAAAAGGTGGGCCGGCTGCCGCGCGCAGCCGTCCACCACCCCTGGTGGTTCGCGCTCCCCGCGATCGCCGTCTTCGCGGGGTTCTTCCTGGTGCCGAACCTGCTCAACTTCTACTACCCGTTCACCAACTGGTCCTCGTACCACGCGGACATCGCCTTCACCGGCCTCGACAACTTCCGGACCATCGCCGAGGACGGCTCACTGCTGCGAGCGATCCGCACGACCCTGATCTACGCCCTGCTGGCAGCGCTGTTCCAAAACGGCTTCGGGCTCGGGCTGGCCCTGCTGCTGGAGGCGGACACCCGCTTCAACCGGTTCTTCCGCGCCGTGTTCTTCCTGCCCGTGCTCATCTCGGCGCTCGCCACCGGCTATGTCTTCCAGGCCCTGCTCGACCAGGACGGCGCCGTCAACTCCGGCCTCGGTACGGACATTCCCTGGCTGGGCTCGACCACCTGGACGCTGGTGCTGGTCACCGTCATCCACGGCTGGAAGTGGATGGGCCTGTCCATGCTGATCTATCTCGCCGGGCTCAAGGGCATCCCCGGGGACATGCTGGAGGCCGCGAAGTGCGACGGCGCCGGTCCCTGGCGGACCTTCCGGTCGGTGCGCTGGCCGATGCTCGCCCCGGCCGTCACCTTCAACGTCACCACGGCGCTGATCGGCTCGATGAACACCTTCGACATCGTGCAGGCCACGACGGGCGGCGGACCCGCGGCCTCCACCGAGGTCTTCAACATCTACATGTTCCGGATCTTCGGCCAGGGCCTGTACGCGCAGGCCTCCGCGATGAGCCTCGTCCTCTTCCTGGTCGTCGTCGCTGTCGCGATTCCGCTGGTCATCGGCCTGCGTCGAAGGGAGCAGATGCTATGACCCCGGTGCTGTGGCGGTACGGCCGGCCGGCCCTGGTCGTTCTGCTCGCCGGGCTCGCCGTCGGCGTACCGCTGTGGCTGGTCCTCGTCACCTCGGCCAAGCCGCAGGCCGAGGCGATCAAACCGAACCTCGACCCGCCGGAGCAGTGGCAGCCCGGCAGCAACTACCAGGACGCCGTCGCCCAGGGCGAGATGCTGCGCGGCTTCCTCAACTCCCTGCTCGTCGTGGTCCCTTCGGTCGTCCTCGTCCTGATCCTCGGCGCGGGCGCGGCCTGGGTCTTCGCCCGCCGCAGATCGAAGCTGGTCTCGGCGGCGTACGCGCTGTGCATCAGCGGACTGCTGCTGCCGCCCGCCGTCATCACCATCGTGATGGAGCTGCGGCAGTTCGGACTGGCCAACACCCGCCCCGGGATGATCGCCGTCTACACCGGCATGTACCTCTCCACGTCGATCTTCTTCATGACCGGCTTCATCCGCGCCATCCCCATGGAGCTGGAGGAGGCCGCACGGATGGACGGGGCAAAGCCGCTGCGGATCTTCCTCCGCATCATCCTGCCGCTGCTCAGGCCGGTGATCGCCACCGCGACGATCATGGTGATGCTCTACGCCTGGAGCGACATCTTCTACGCGTTCTTCGTCCTCGGCGGCGGAGAGCGGGCGACCCTCCCACTGAACCTCTACAAGGTCGCCAGCGCCCAGCTCTACCTGAACAACTGGCATCTCGTCTTCGCGTACGTGGTGGTGATGAGCCTGCCCATGGTCGCCGTGTTCCTGGTGGCCCAGCGAAAGATCGTGTCCGGAATCACCAGTGGAGCCGTCAAATGACCGGAGGTCCAGCAGCGTGAGCACCCGTACCGGATCCCGCACCAGAACCGCCCTGGTCACCGCCCTCCTTGGAGTCGCCACCATGGCAGGCACCCTCCCCGCCGCAGCCCCCGCGGCCGCCTCCCCCACTCTCGGCTTCGCTCGAGCGGGAGGTGCCCCCATCCCGCAACGCCTCACCGTCGACCTCACCGCCTCCGAGGGCCCGGTGATGCGCGGCGCCAACGGCGCGCTCTACGGCCTCAGCGACGACGGTGTGCCGAGCGACGCGGCCCTGGAACCCCTGAAGATCACCAGCATCTCGCAGAAGCCGGAGGGCGGTGCCCAGCACCCCAACGGCGACGCGCTCACCGTCTCCAAGTCGTTCTTCCGCAACGGCGGCGGCGAGATCAACGTGATGATGCAGGACATCTACGCGAAGTGGCCCTACGAGGACCTCGGCATCGACGACTACCTCCCCAAGGTCGACAAGATCGTCAAGGAGATCTCGGCCGACCCGAACAGCGACCGCTTCATCTACATCCCGTTCAACGAACCCGACCAGATCTGGTACAAACTGGGCGTCTCCGACCAGGCGCAGTACGAGGCCAACCGCGACCGTTTCTTCAGGGACTGGAAGACGGTCTACCAGCGCATCCGCGCCATCGACCCCGACGCGAAGATCGCCGGCCCCAACGAGGCGGCGTACCACACCCGCCTGCTGACCGACTTCCTCACCTTCGCCCAGCGTGAGAACGTCATGCCCCAGGTGATGACCTGGCACGAGCTGGGCTCCGGCTCACTACGCGACTTCCAGGCCCACTACGACGACTACCGCGCCATCGAACGCCGGCTCGGCATCGCACCCCTGAAGATCAACATCGACGAGTACGCCAACCGCCGCGACCTGTCCGTCCCCGGCCAGCTCGTCCAGTGGGTCTCGATGTTCGAGCGGAACAAGGTGTACGCCAACCAGGCCTACTGGGACGCCGCCGGCAACATGGACGGCAACGTGGTCCGCTCGAACATCCCCAACGGCGGCTGGTGGTTCTTCCGCTGGTACGCGGGCCTGACCGGCGACACCGTCAAGGTGACCCCGCCGCAGCCCCACACCATCGACACGCTCCAGGGCCTGGCCTCCCTCGACACCACCCGCCGCCAGGCCCAGGTCCTGCTCGGCGGCTCCGCCGGCGACTCCGACGTGGTGGTGCGGAACGTCTCCCGGAACCTCTTCGGCCGTACGGTCACCGCGACCGTCGCCGAGGCCGCCTGGTCCGGCTACGAGGGTCAGCACGCCACACCCCGCGTCCTCGCGCGGACGAAGCTGACGGTGGCGGCCGACGGCACGGTGACCGTCCCGCTGCGCGGCATGCACAAGATGTCCGCCTACCGGATCGTGCTCACGCCCGGAGGCTCCGGCACCCCGTCCGCCGCCACCGTCCCGTGGTCGGCGTCGTACGAGGCCGAGGACGCGGCCATCACCGGCGGCCAGGTCTACACCCAGGGCACGGTCAGCAACGCCAACGGCTACGCGGCCTCCGGCACCAAGGACGTCGGCTCGCTCAGCACCGCTGCCAGCAAGGTCGACTTCACGGTGACCGTGCCCGAGACCGGCACGTACGACCTGGCGATCCTCTACGGCAACCAGTCGGGCGCACCCGCCACCCAGCAGCTGTCCGTCGACGGCGGGGAGCCTGTGACGGTCAGCTACCCCTCCACCGAGAACTGGACCTACCGCGCCAAGAAGGACGTCACCGTCCGCCTCACGGCCGGAACCCATGTGCTCACCCTGGCCAAGGGCGACGCCGAGGTCACCCTCGACCGCATCGACCTGACCGCCCGGACCGGCGAACCCTCGGCGTCGTACGAGGCCACCCTCGCGGACATCAGCGGCAGGCCGTCCTACGACTACTCCTCCTCGGCCGGCGTCGGCACCGGCGCCCTGGTCCTGCGCTCCGGCGACAAGGCGGTCTTCGACGTCTACGCCCCGCGCGACGCCTACTACACGGTGGTGCCGAGGTCGTCGGCGGCGGTGCAGCTCACCCTGCACGGAGAGACGGTGACGGCGGCACCCGGCCGGCCCCTGCGGCTGTACCTCGTCGCGGGCAACAACCGCATCGCGACGACCGCCCAGAACGCCTCCGTCCGCTCCCTCGACGTCTCCGGCGCCGGCTCCACCACCGGCACACTCTCCTACGAGGGCGCCTCGGCCGGCCTCGCGGGCGGCGCCCGGCTCGTCGACTCCGCGCACGCCTCGGCCGGGTCGTACATCGGATGGCTGGGCAACAGCCCCGAAAGCACCGCCGAGTTCACCGTGGACGCGCCCGGGCCGGGCCGCTATCTGCTGGTCGTCCACTACGCGCACAACGACCGGCGCGACAACGGCCACGCCTACAACACCGACATCATGTCCCGTACGGCGGACATCACGGTCGGCGCCGACGCTCCCCGCCGGGTCACCTTCAAGAACACCTGGAGCTGGGACGACTACTGGACGCTGGGCGTCCCCGTCGACCTGAAGCAGGGCGCCAACAAGGTGACGTTCGGCAACGCGAGCGCATGGGCACCGGACATCGACCGGATCGAACTGGGCCGGATCGTCGGCTGAGAGACGTCCGCAGGGCCTCGGCCACCGCATCGCCGGTGGCCGAGGCCTCCCCTCCTGCGTGCCCCCACTACTCGGCGACCGGCAGCGCGGCCCCGTCCCGCAGGAACAGCGGGATCCGGTCCAGCGGGGCGTCGACCGTCACGGCCGCACCGCCCTCGTACGTCTCACCGGTCCACGCGTCCGTCCAGGTCGCGCCCGCCGGGAGATAGGCCGTGCGGGCCGTGGCGCCCGCCGTCAGCACCGGCGCGACCAGCAGATCGCGGCCGAAGAGATACGCGTCGTCGACCGCCCAGGCCGCCTGGTCCTCGGGGAACTCCAGGAACAGGGGCCGCATCACCGGCAGGCCCTCCTCATGGGCCTCGCGCATGACGTCCAGGATGTACGGCTTCAGACGCTCACGCAGCCGCAGGTACTGCTCCAGGATCGCCCCGGCCTCCTCGCCGTACGACCACACCTCGTTCGGGCCGCCGGTCATCTCCGGGCCGAGCGGCATGCCCGGCTCGCGGAAGCCGTGCAGACGCATCAGCGGGGACAGCGCGCCGAACTGGAACCAGCGGACCATCACCTCGCGGTACTCCTTCTCGTCCGGGTCGCCGCCGTGGAAGCCGCCGATGTCGGTGTTCCACCACGGGATGCCGGAGAGCGCGGTGTTCAGGCCGGCCGCGATCTGGCGGCGCAGGGTCGCGAAGTCGGTGCCGATGTCGCCGGACCACAGGGCGGCGCCGTAGCGCTGACTGCCCGCCCACGCCGAGCGGTTGAGGGTGATGATGTCGGACTCGCCCTCGGCGAGCAGGCCCTCGTAGAAGGTGCGGGCGTTCTCGGCCGGGTACATGTTCCCGACCTCCAGGCCCGGGCCCGCCCAGTAGCGCAGGTTCTCCTGGAAGCCGGGCTTCAGCTCCGGCTCGCAGGCGTCCAGCCAGAAGGCATCGATGCCGTACGGGGCAAGGTAGTTGTCGCGCACCTTCGACCACACGAACTCCCGGGCGTCCGGGTTCGTGGCGTCGTAGAAGGCGACCTGGACGGTGGAGGCGACCTCCTTGTCCGGCCAGTCGGCGTGCGCCATCGGGCCGTACTGGGTGCCGATGAAGTAGCCGCGCTGCTCCATGACCGGGTGGTTCTCGCTCAGCGGGGACACCGACGGCCACACCGACACGACCAGCTTGATGCCGAGTTCGTCCAGCTCCCGCACCATCGCCGCCGGGTCGGGCCACTCCTTCGGGTCGAACTTCCACTCGCCCAGGTGCGTCCAGTGGAAGAAGTCGCAGACGATGACGTCGATGGGCAGGCCACGGCGCTTGTACTCCCGTGCCACGGCGAGGAGTTCGTCCTGGGTGCGGTAGCGCAGCTTGCACTGCCAGAAGCCCGCCGCCCACTCGGGCAGCATCGGCGTACGGCCCGTGGCCGCGCTGTAGCGGCGCTGGGCGTCGGCCGGGGCGCCGGCGGTGATCCAGTAGTCGATCTGGCGGGCGGAGTCGGCGACCCAGCGGGTGCCGTTGTGCGCGAGCTCCACGCGGCCGATCGCCGGGTTGTTCCACAGCAGGGTGTAGCCGCGGCTGGAGGTCAGCACCGGGATGCCGACCTCGGCGTTGCGCTGGACCAGGTCGAGGACCAGGCCCTTCTGGTCCAGCCGCCCGTGCTGGTGCTGGCCGAGGCCGTACAGCTTCTCGCCCTCGTAGGCGGCGAACCGCTGCTCCAGGCGGTGGTGGCCGTTGCCGACGGCGGTGTAGAGGCGTGGGCCGGGCCACCAGAAGTGGGCGCGTTCCTCGGCGAGCAGCTCGTCCCCGCCGGCGGTGTCGAGGAACCGGATCAGGCCCTCGGCGTCGACGTGCACGGTCAGCGCACCGACGGTCAGCCGGCCCTCCCCGTCCACGATCTTGACGGTGCTCTCGGTCGGCGGGGCCTCGTCCAGGAGCGCGCCCGGCAGTCCCTCGAGGACCGGACCGCCGAGCCGCGCCCGCACCCGGACCGCGTCCGGACCCCACGGCTCGATGCGTACGGTCTCCTGGCGGCCGCTCCACTCCAGACCGCCGTCCCGCTCACGGAACGTGCCGACGGTGGGGGAGGACTGGGCCAGGCTGACCTTGGGCTGGTTCTCGGCAGGCTGATTCACTTGGGGGCTCCTGTGAGGAGTGCAGACAGGGAGGTGCCTTGAAAGGGGGTGGTGCGACCGGTGTCAGGGCCGTCAGGATCCGGACGGAACCGGTCCCGAGCTCGCCCGGACCGTCAACTCGGGGGCGATCAGCACGACCTCGTCACTGCCCCGCCCGTCCAGCTTCGCGACCAGGTGTTCCACGGCGTGCCGGCCCATCTCCTGCGCCGGGATGGCGACCGACGTCAGCCGCACCGACGCCTGGGTGGCGACCTGGTCCGGGCAGATCGCGACCACCGACACGTCCTCCGGCACGGCCCGGCCCTGCTGGCGCAGCAGCGCGAGCAGCGGCTCGACCGCCGACTCGTTCTGCACGACGAACCCGGTCGTCGCCGGACGCTCGTCGAAGACCCGGGCGAGCGTCACCGCCATCGCGTCGTACCCGCCCTCACAGGGGCGGTGCAGCACCCGCAGCCCCAACTCCCGCGCACGGGAGCGGAGTCCGTCGAGGGTGCGCTCGGCGAAACCGGTGTGCCGCTCGTACACCGCGGGCGCCTCGCCGATGACAGCGATGTCGCGGTGACCCAGCTCGGCGAGATGCTCGACGCAGAGCGCGCCCGTGGCCGCGAAGTCCAGGTCGACGCAGGTGAGCCCGGTGGTGTCGGCGGGCAGTCCGATCAGGACGGACGGCTGGTCGGTGCCGCGCAGCAACGGCAGCCGGTCGTCGTCCAGCTCGACGTCCATCAGGATCATGGCGTCGGCCAGCCCGCTGCCGGTGACCCGGCGCACCGCGTCGGGGCCCTCCTCGCCGGTGAGCAGCAGGACGTCGTAGCCGTGCGTCCGGGCGGTGGTGGCCACGGCGATGGCGATCTCCATCATCACCGGCACGTACATGTCCGTGCGCAGTGGAATCATCAGGGCGATGATGTTCGACCGGCTGCTCGCCAGGGCGCGGGCGCCGGCGTTCGGGTGGTAGCCCAGCTCCCGGATGCTCTGCTCGACCCGGTGCCGGGTGGTCGCGGAGATGGACCGCTTGCCGCTGAGGACATAGCTCACCGTGCTCGCCGACACTCCGGCGTGCTGGGCGACCTCGGCGAGGGTGACCATCCAGCTCTCCAAGCTTTGTGAAGCGCTTCGACAGTGCGCATTGCGAACAACGGCGGGTGAGGGTGGTTCGACAGTAGCCCCAGCCGGGGTGGGTGTCCATAGTGTGTCGAAGCGCTTCGACAATGATTTTCGGCCGGTACGGCAACCTTGGCGCGCCCGGCGGCCACCGAAGGGACGTAACACGGAACCGTCCCCCGGAAGGACCCCCCATGCAACACCGCAGACCGCGCCTGTCCCGGAAGGTGAAGACGCTCGTCGCGGCGGCGGTTACGCCCCCGCCGGGGGCGTAACCGCCGCCCACGCGGGCGAGAGCAGCTTGCGGGGCCTTCGACGCTCGGCAAGTACTACGTCACCTTCTCGGCCGTGAACGGCTGAACCCAGCTATTCACACCTCGTCGCGCTCCCGACTGCCCCCTACGACAGGACGGTCACGGGTCGCATCCACCCCCGAGTCGAAGGTGCGGGTACGGTGACAGGCACCCACATCGGGCAGCGCCCGATGACGACAGTCCGGTCGGCGCCACGTACAACCGTGTCCCCGGCTTCGCCGGTTCGTGCCTTCAAGGGCTCGCGGACTGACACGGCAACGCTAGTCCCCGCCAGGCCTCTCCTGTAGGCGTTGTAGTCAACTTCAGTGACCAGTGGGACGTATGTTCGTGCGCTGATGTTCCGTCCCGGCGTAAGCGTCGGCGGCGCCGGCCCGCTGGGCACCAGTACGGCAGCGTCAGCCTGGGTGGCGCGATGTGGGACATCCACCAGGGCGACATCGGCTGGAACGTCTACTCCTTCGTCCGCCGCACCAACACCACCAAGGCCACCCTCAACCTCGACGACTTCACCCAGGCACTCGTTCGGCGCAAGCTGATCGGCAACGACAAGTACGTCTCCGGGATCGAGGCCGGCACCGAGGTTTTCCAGGGCAAGGGCCGCCTTGACACCAAGGCGTACTCCGTCGACATCGGCTGAAGGTTTGCGCGCGGGGTGGTGGCCGGGCCCGGGATCGGGTACATACGATCGAGTAGCACCCGTCGGTAACCAAAACGGACCTTGATCCCTATTCGCGGCGAGGTGAGCCTCATGTCCGCAGCTCCCACCCGACCCACCGTCACCGAACGTGAGGCCCGCCAGGTGGCGGAGGCGGCCCGTGAACAGGACTGGCGCAAGCCCAGCTTCGCCAAGGAACTGTTCCTCGGCCGCTTCCGCCTCGACCTCATCCATCCCCACCCCCTGCCCGCCGACGACGACGTCCAGCGGGGCGAGGAGTTCCTCGCCAAGCTGCGCGACTTCTGCGAGACGAAGATCGACTCCGCCCGCATCGAGCGGGACGCCCAGATCCCCGACGAGGTGATCGACGGGCTCAAGGAGATCGGCGCCCTCGGCATGAAGATCGACACCAAGTACGGTGGGCTCGGCCTCACGCAGGTGTACTACAACAAGGCGCTCGCGCTGGCGGGCTCGGCCTGCCCCGCGGTCGGCGTACTGCTCTCGGCGCACCAGTCGATCGGCGTGCCGCAGCCGCTGAAACTGTTCGGCACACAGGAGCAGAAGGAACGGTTCCTGCCCCGCTGCGCCCGCACCGACATCAGCGCCTTTCTGCTGACCGAGCCCGACGTCGGCTCCGACCCCGCCCGGCTGGCCACGACCGCGGTGCCGGACGGGGACGACTACGTCCTCGACGGGGTGAAGCTGTGGACCACCAACGGGGTGGTCGCCGACCTGCTGGTGGTCATGGCCCGGGTGCCGAAGAGCGAGGACCACAAGGGCGGCATCACCGCCTTCGTCGTGGAGACCAACTCGCCCGGCATCACCGTGGAGAACCGCAACGCCTTCATGGGCCTGCGCGGCATCGAGAACGGCGTCACCCGCTTCCACCAGGTCCGCGTCCCCGCCGCCAACCGCATCGGGCCGGAAGGCGCCGGCCTGAAGATCGCGCTGACCACACTCAACACCGGGCGGCTCTCCCTGCCCGCGTCGTGCGTCGGCGCCGGCAAGTGGTGTCTGAAGATCGCCCGGGAGTGGTCGGCGGCGCGTGAACAGTGGGGCAAGCCGATCGCCGAGCACGAGGCGGTCGGGGCGAAGATCTCCTTCATCGCGGCCACCACCTTCGCCCTGGAGGCCGTGACCGACCTTGCCTCGCAGATGGCCGACGAGGACCGCAACGACATCCGCATCGAAGGGGCGCTCGCCAAGCTGTACGCCTCCGAGATGGCCTGGCAGATGGCCGACGAACTCGTCCAGATCCGCGGCGGCCGCGGCTTCGAGACGGCCGAGTCCCTGCGGGCGCGCGGCGAGCGCGGGGTGCCGGCCGAACAGGTCCTGCGGGACCTGCGGATCAACCGCATCTTCGAGGGCTCGACCGAGATCATGCACCTGCTGATCGCCCGCGAGGCGGTCGACGCCCACCTGTCGGTCGCCGGAGACCTGATCGACCCCGACAAGACCCTGCAGGACAAGGCGAAGGCGGGCGCGAACGCCGGTGTCTTCTACGCCAAGTGGCTGCCGAAGCTCGTCGCGGGACCGGGCCAGCTCCCCTCGTCCTACGGCGAGTTCAAGCACGGGATCGACCTCTCCCCGCATCTGCGCTTCGTCGAGCGGCACGCCCGCAAGCTCGCCCGCTCCACCTTCTACGCCATGTCCCGCTGGCAGGGCCGGATGGAGACCAAGCAGGGCTTCCTGGGCCGGGTCGTCGACATCGGTGCCGAACTGTTCGCGATGAGCGCGGCCTGCGTACGTGCCGAGCTCCTGCGTCGCCGGGGCGAGAACGGCCGCGAGGCCTACCAGCTGGCCGACGCCTTCTGCCGCCAGGCCCGCATCCGCGTCGACGAACTCTTCGGCCGCCTGTGGACCAACACCGACGACCTCGACCGGCAGGTCGTCAAGGGCGTCCTGGCAGGCCGCTACGAATGGCTGGAGCACGGCGTCATCGACCCCTCGAGCGAGGGCCCGTGGATCGCGGACGCGACCCCCGGACCCTCACAGAGGGAGAACGTGCACCGACCCGTCAGGTGAGATCGGCCCCGCGCCCTGAGGGCAGCGCCTTCAGGGGCGCGGGGAACTGCGCGACCAGCCACAACGGCGCCGCAGACGATCGACGGCACATCACCGCGCACCCTGCGGAGCGCTCAGCACCACTTGTCGCTCGGATCCCGCGTCGTCCAGGAGCAGGAGTCGACCTTCGCGCCGCTCGCCTTGGTGAGCGTGGCGGTGTCGCTGGTGTTGTTCCACACGTACCAGCCGCGGTCCTGGTACTTGTTCGACGCGGTGTCCCTGCCGACCCCGGTCTTCACCTTCATCGTCTTGCCCGCGCCGATCTTGACGTTGGGGAAGACGTACTTGTGGTTCGCCTTGTCCTTCAGGACCCAGCCCTTCAGCGAGATCGCCGAGCGGCCGGTGTTCTTGATCTCCACCCACTCGCCGTTGAGGCTGGTGTTGGAGCCGGTGTCCGAGCCGGGGCTGTCGAACCAGACATGGTGGATGACCACACCGCCGGCCGCCTGGGCCGGAGTGCTGAGCACGGTGCCGGTGAGCGCCATCGCGCCCGCGAGCGCGGGCAGGGCAAGAGCAGCGCGTATGCGCATGGAGAGATCCCCCCCAAGGATGTCGTCCGAAGTCATGCGACGGCCGGGCCCCCGCCCGGCGTGACCGAGGTCTTATCACGCGATCTTCACGCGAGTTTCACAAACCCCGAACCTGTTCGCTTCGGCGACAAGCCCGACAAGGCACCCGCCGCACCCACCCGAGGGACACCCTGTCCTGGCGGACATCCGTTGCGGCAACAATGGGGGGATGAGCGACAGTCCAGCCCCACTCGCCGACCCGCACCTCGTCTACGACCCGGTGACGGCAGACGGCCCGAAGGACGTGGTGATCCTCGGCTCCACCGGGTCGATCGGCACCCAGGCCATCGACCTCGTGCTGCGCAACCCCGACCGGTTCCGGGTCACCGGACTCTCCGCCAACGGCGGCCGGGTCGCCCTCCTCGCCGAGCAGGCGTTCCGGCTGCGGGTCCGGACCGTCGCGGTCGCCCGCGAGGACGTCGTACCGGCGCTGCGCGAAGCCCTGAGCGCCCAGTACGGCACCGGGGAGCCGCTCCCCGAGATCCTGGCCGGCCCCGACGCGGCCACCCACCTCGCCGCCTCCGACTGCCACACCGTCCTCAACGGCATCACCGGCTCCATCGGCCTCGCTCCGACCCTCGCCGCCCTGGAGGCGGGCCGCACCCTCGCGCTCGCCAACAAGGAGTCGCTCATCGTGGGCGGCCCGCTGGTCAAGGCCCTCGCCAAGCCCGGCCAGATCATTCCCGTCGACTCCGAGCACGCCGCCCTCTTCCAGGCGCTGGCGGCCGGCACCCGGACCGACGTACGCAAGCTCGTCGTCACGGCGTCCGGCGGCCCCTTCCGCGGCCGCACGAAGGCGGAGCTGGCGAACGTCACCGTCGAGGACGCCCTGGCCCACCCCACCTGGGCCATGGGCCCGGTGATCACGATCAACTCCGCGACCCTGGTCAACAAGGGCCTGGAGGTCATCGAGGCGCACCTGCTGTACGACATTCCCTTCGACCGCATTGAGGTGGTCGTGCACCCGCAGTCGTATGTCCACTCGATGGTTGAGTTCACGGACGGATCCACGATCGCCCAGGCGACGCCCCCCGACATGCGCGGGCCCATCGCCATCGGCCTCGGCTGGCCGGAACGCGTCCCCGACGCGGCCCCCGCCTTCGACTGGAGCAAGGCGTCGACCTGGGAGTTCTTCCCGCTCGACAACGACGCCTTCCCGTCCGTCGACCTCGCCCGGCACGTCGGCGAGCTCGCAGGCACGGCCCCGGCGGTGTTCAATGCCGCCAACGAGGAGTGCGTGGAGGCGTTCCGCAGCGGAGCGCTGCCGTTCAGTGGGATCATGGAAACCGTCACGCGGATCGTCGACGAACACGGCGTCCCGCGCACGGGAACCTCACTGACCGTGTCGGACGTCCTCGAAGCGGAGACCTGGGCGCGTGCCCGGGCCCGGGAACTGACAGCACAGACGGCCACCGCGGAGGCGCGTGCATGACGACCCTGATGATGATCCTCGGCATAGTCGTCTTCGCGGTCGGCCTGCTGTTCTCGATCGCGTGGCACGAGCTGGGGCACCTGTCCACGGCCAAGCTCTTCGGCATCCGCGTTCCGCAGTACATGGTCGGTTTCGGCCCGACCATCTTCTCGCGCAGGAAGGGCGAGACCGAGTACGGCATCAAGGCCATCCCGCTCGGCGGCTACATCCGCATGATCGGCATGTTCCCGCCCGGCCCCGACGGCAGGCTGGAGGCCCGCTCCACCTCGCCGTGGCGCGGCATGATCGAGGACGCCCGCTCGGCGGCCTTCGAGGAGCTCAGGCCCGGCGACGAGAACCGCATGTTCTACACGCGCAAGCCGTGGAAGCGGGTCATCGTGATGTTCGCGGGCCCCTTCATGAACCTGATCCTGGCGGTGGTGCTGTTCCTCACCGTCCTGATGGGCTTCGGCATCTCCCAGCAGACCACCAGCGTCAGCTCGGTCTCCCAGTGCGTCATCGCCCAGAGCGAGAACCGCGACGACTGCCAGAAGTCCGACCCCGCCTCCCCGGCCGCGGCGGCCGGCCTCAAGGCGGGCGACAAGATCGTCGCCTTCAACGGTGTGCGCACGGACGACTGGAACGAGCTCTCCGACCTGATCCGCGCCAACCCCGGCAAGGAGGTGCCGATCGTCGTCGAGCGGGGGAGCGAGGAAGTCACCCTGCAGGCGAAGATCGCCACCAACCAGGTCGCCAAGAAGGACTCCAGCGGCCAGATCGTCCAGGGCGAGTACGTCACCGCCGGCTTCCTCGGCTTCAGCGCCGCCACCGGCATCGTCCGGCAGGACTTCGACGATTCCCTGGTGTGGATGGGCGACCGGGTCGACGAGGCCGTCGACTCACTCGCCGCCCTGCCCGGGAAGATCCCGGCCCTGTGGAACGCGGCCTTCGACGGCGCCGAGCGCGAACCCGACTCCCCGATGGGCGTGGTCGGCGCGGCCCGCGTGGGCGGCGAGATCTTCACCCTCGACATCCCGCCCACCCAGCAACTGGCCATGGCCCTGATGCTGGTCGCAGGCTTCAACCTCTCCCTGTTCCTCTTCAACATGCTCCCGCTGCTGCCGTTGGACGGCGGGCACATCGCGGGGGCGCTGTGGGAGTCGCTGCGTCGGAACGTGGCGAGGGTGCTGCGCAGGCCGGACCCCGGTCCGTTCGACGTGGCGAAGCTGATGCCGGTGGCCTATGTGGTGGCCGGGATCTTCATCTGCTTCACCCTCCTCGTCCTCATCGCGGACGTGGTTAACCCGGTGAGAATCTCCTAGTCACCCGGCGTTGAAGGCGGCCCGGCATGCTGTGCGCCGGGCCGCCTTCCATCGAGTGGGTTTCGACGGGCGTGGTGTGCCGGCGCACAAGCCCGTGCCGTAATCTCGAAGCCTGGAGCCCGCTGCTGACGGGACCGGACCTTGATCCACGACTTGGGGTTGCACAGCAGATGACTGCGATTTCTCTCGGCATGCCGTCCGTTCCGACCAGGCTCGCCGAGCGCCGGAAGAGCCGGCAGATCCAGGTCGGGTCCGTGGCGGTGGGCGGAGACGCCCCGGTGTCGGTGCAGTCCATGACCACGACCCGT